>CANQLW010000037.1 GCA_947624805.1 uncultured Clostridia bacterium
GGGCGACGGAGATGCCGATCGCACCCCCTTTGAGGCCGTAATCCAGAACGAGCCCGAGCCCGATCCGCCCCGTCGCAAAATGGCGTTCGACGATGGCGAGTTTACAGAGCGGGCTCCCTCCGACACAGATCTCCCCCTTGGGAAGGTCGCAGAGGACTTCCTCCGTATAGAGGGAATGCGGCTGCATACGGATCGCCCTCACCCTCCCGCTCGCCGTCTCCATGCGGAAGGCATCCGCGGGGAGCGGAGCGATATGCACAGTGCCGAGCATCTCATCGGGGAGATAGCGTGAAGTGCTTCCGAAGAGCACCTTCCCCTCCCTTGCAACGAGCTTCCCCCGCTTGAAGACTGACGTGACGCGGAAGGATATGAGATCGTCCACGAGGACGAGGTCTGCAAAATAGCGGGGCGCGACGGCGCCGACGTCGGGGATGCCGTAACACTGTGCGACGTTGAGGGTCGCCATCGGGACGGCGTATGCCGCGGGGACGCCCGCTGCGACGAGCCGTGCGAGGATCCCGTCCATATGCCCCTTTTCGAGATCGGCGGCATTGCGGTCGTCCGAACAGAGCAGGAATCTTCTGAAATTGTATGCGTTGACGAGCTTGACGCAATCATCGATGTTGTTTGCGGAGGAACCCGCGCGGATCTGCACATACATCCCGCGGCGGATCTTTTCGAGGCATTCCTCCGCGGTGAGGGATTCATGGTCGGTGAGAACGCCCGCCGCGCGGTAAGCGTTGAGCGCCTTCCCCCGAACGTCGGGAGCGTGCCCGTCGACGGGTTTCCCCGCCTTTGCCGCCGCCTGCAATTTTCTCATGACTTCCTCATCCCCGCCGAGGACTCCGGGGAAGTTCATCATCTCGCCCAGACCAAAAAAGAGCGGACGGGAAAGTTCCTCCTCCGTCTCCTTACCGCCGATGGATGCGCCGCTCGTCTCGAAGGGTGTCGCAGGGACGCAGGAAGGAAGTTGCAGAAAGACGTCGAGGGGGGCGCCGCAGCGCGTGAATGCCTCCTTGATGTACTCCGCGCCCGCGATGCCGCAGACGTTGACGATCTCGTGCGGATCGGCGACGATCGCGCCCGTGCCGTGCGGAACGGAAAGGCGGGCAAATTCCTCGGGTATGAGCATACTGCTCTCGACATGGATATGCGATTCGAGGAAGGAAGGCAGGAGATACTTCCCCCCGCCGTCGAAGACTTGTTCCCCCTCATAGGAGCCGATCCCGACGATCCGCCCCTCCAAGATCGCGACGTCTCCCTCCTCCGTCTCCCCCGTGAAGACGTTGAAGATTCTGACGTTTTTGATGACAAGCTCGCTCTTTTCCCGCCCCATGGCGCAATCGATGAGATGTTTCATGCCTTTATTGTAACATAAAAGCCGCTCATATGGCAAGCGGCTTACTGTATTTTCTTTATCTGAGCTTTGCGCGCATCCGCATGGAATTGAGCACGGCGAGGAGCATGACGCCGACATCGCCGAAGACCGCCGCCCAGATGGGCAGGGAGAAGGCAGATGTGGCGACGGCGATCACCGAGAGCGCCATCAGAACGACCTTGACGGAGACGGAGAAGACGATGTTCTCCACAACGATCCGCCTCGTCTTCTTCGCACATCTGATCGCCTTGGGGAGTGCGGAGAGGCTGTCCCCCGCGAGGACGAAATCGCTCGCCTCGATCGCGGCATCGCTGCCCAGTCCCCCCATTGCCACGGCGACGTCGCTCGCCGCCATGACGGGCGTATCGTTGATCCCGTCCCCTGCATAGAGCAGGGCGCCCTCCCGCTTCAGATCCTCCGCACAGGCAAGTTTGTCGGCGGGAAGGAGTTCGGCATGGATCTCGTCGACGGGAAGTCCCGCGAGGCTGTCCGCACGCGCCTTGCTGTCCCCCGTGAGCACGGCGATCTTCCTGATCCCCGCCCGTTTGAGCCCGCTCAGCGTCTCCCGTGCATCTGCACGCAGCCTGTCGTCGATCTCCACACAGCCGTCGTATTTGCCGTCCTCGGTGACATAGATGACCGAGGAAAGGCTCTTGGAGGGTTCGAATTCCACCCCTTCGGCGCGGAGGAAGCGCTCGCTGCCCACGATGACCGCTTTCCCGTCTACAACGGCGCGGAGCCCCATGCCTGCAACTTCCTCGACATCCGTCGCCTCAAAGGGCGTCTTGGTGTCGCGAAACGCCTGTGCAAGGGGGTGGGAGGAGCTCATTTCGACGGCGGCGGCGAGAAGGAGCGCCCGCTCATCCGCCTTCCCGACATAGAATTTCCCCTCGGTGAGCGTCCCCGTCTTGTCGAACGCGGCAACTTTCACCTTGGCGAGGGAGTCGAGACAGACGGCGCCCTTGGCGAGCACGCCGATACGGGCGAGTGCGCCGACCCCCGAAAAATAGGTGAGCGGGACGGAGATCACGATCGCGCAGGGGCAGGAAATGACAAGGAATTCGAGGGCGGGCACGATCCATTTGACAAAGTCATATCCGTCGAAGAGGGGCGGGATCACGGCGATCAGCACGGCGAGGAGCACGACGACGGGGGTATAGATCCGCGCGAACTTCGTGATGAATTTCTCGGGCTTTGCCTTCTTCTCGGAGGAATTTTCCACCATATCAAGGATCTTCTGGACTGCGCTCTCCGAGACGGGGCGCAGGACCTTTGCCTTCACGGCGTTTCCGAGGTTGACGGCGCCCGCGAGCATCTCCTCACCCTCCTGCACTTCACGGGGAACGCTCTCCCCCGTAAGCGATTTGACGTCGAAGGAGGTCTTCCCCTCTGTGAGAATGCAGTCGGCGGGGACTTTATCCCCCTTTCTCAAAAGAATGAGATCCCCCGCTGCGAGCTCCTCGGGATCGATCTCCTCCTGCCCATCCCCGTTGAGGCGGACGGCGGTGTCGCTCTTCATCTCCATGAGTTTTGCGATCGCCCCGCGCGAGGAGCCGACGGCGATCGATTGCAAGAGCTCGCCGATCTGGTAGAGCAGCATGACGGCGGCGCCCTCCATCGGCTCGTTGATGGCGAACGCCCCGACGGCGGCGATGAGCATCAGAAAGTTCTCGTCGAAGAGGACCATCGGATGAAAGCCGCCGCGGAAGATACGGGGGAAATTCTGTATCACGTTCCTGACGACGGACCAGCCCGCCGCGGCAAAGGCGGCGAAGAAGAGCCCGAAGGCATACCATTCATACCCGCCGAGAAGATACAAGACGAGGGCGGGCACAAAGCATACCGCCGCGGCCGAGAGCGACAGGATCTCCCTGAGATGGCTCTCCTTCTTCACGGGCGCGTTCCCGTCGACGATCTCGACCTCTTCGAAAGAGGAGATACAGGCGATCGCCTTCCCGAGCGCTTCGGCCGATTCATAGTCGAGGCTGACACGCTGGTTGATAAAGTCGGCGGAGGCATTCCGGATGCCCTCGATGCCGCACAGCTCCTCCCCGAGTTCCGCGGCGCACGCCGCGCAGTCTAAATTCCTGATCTTGATGATCTTGTGCATGGTATTTTCTCCTCAGATATGGCAATGCAGGTGGGCACAGGCGAGTTCCAGCACGGCGAGAACGTGCTCGTCGTCGAGGGAATAGAGAATATTCTGCCCCTCCCGCCTCGATTTGACGATGCCGTTCGCTTTGAGCAAGCGCAGCTGATGGGAGACTGCCGACTGCGTCCCCCCCACCGCCTCCACGATGTGCAAGACGCACATCTCCCCGTGGCGCAGCGCAAATAAGATCTTCAGGCGGCAGGGCTCGGAGATCGCCTTGAAGGCGCCCGCGACCCGTGCGATGTCCTCTTCCTCCGGCATACTCCGCTTGGCGCGCTCCGCGGCCGCCGTATGCTCTTCGGGATGATTGCAGACTGTCATATCTCCTCCTATATCAATATATGAATAACTGTTCATATATTACCACAAAGAAAAAACGCCGTCAAGCGTTTTCTTCGGGGAATTGCAAATTTTTCGGGGAGAAAAAGATTTTTCCGTCCAGATAGGCGAGTTCTTCCGCGGGGTGGAGGGTGAGCTGTTTTGCGAGGAGCCGCTGGCGCGTCGCATGGAAGCGGCGGTTGCAGGCGGAGTCGCCGTACTTCTCATCCCCGAGCACGGGGTGACCGAGGAAGGCGAGGTGGGCGCGGATCTGGTGGGTCTTGCCCGTGTGGAGGGTGATCCTGAGGAGAGAAAAGCCGCCTTTTTCTTCAAGAACTTCGTACTCCGTGACGATCTTTTCGCCGATCGGCTTTGCATGGACCCTCACCCGTGCCGCCCGTTCGTCCTTTTCGAGGTACGCCTCCTCGACGGAATGAGGCTTTGGCATCTTGCCGAGGACGACGGCGAGATAGATCTTTTCGATCTTCCGCTCCCGAAAACAGCGGAGAAGTTCTGCTTCCGCCGTCTTATTCTTGGCAAAGATCATCACGCCTTCGGTATTGCGGTCGAGGCGGTGGATAAAATAGGTCTCCCCCCGCGCGGAGAGGGCGGAGAAGACGGCTTCGGCGTTCACCCCGCTCTCCTTGTCGGCGGCGAGGACGTTGTCATCCTCATAGAGGACTGTAAAACCCGTCTTTGCCTCCTCGGCGGGCGTCATAAAATATTGGACGGTGTCACCCGCCATCAGGGGCATATCCCCCGCCGCCCGCTTGCCGTTGACGCGGATCTTCTTGTCCCTCAAAAGAGTACGGAAGGCAAAGGATGCCGCCGCACAGACGTCATCCGTGAACTTTTTGAGCGTGGTCTTTTCGCTTACGGTGTACTGTTTCAAGGGTAGTCCTCACGAGGAAAAATGCAATGACGGGAGTTGCCGCGATCAGGCAATAAACGGCGCCGCCCATCCATAAAAAGTAGGTGAGATAGCTCAGGAGCAGGGCGGAGAGGGTCTGGAGCGCGGCATAGAGGAGCGCACGGCCCCAGCCGAGTTCCCGTGCCGTCGCCGCGATCGAGGAGATACAGGGCGAACAGGTGAGCAGGAAGACGGAAAACGCCGCGCCGCTCGCTGCGGAGTAAGGAAATCGGCCGAAGAAGAGTTCGATCGCCCCCGCGACGTTCTCCTTTGCCACGAGTCCCGAGAGTGCGGCATAGGCGATGCGCCAGTCGGTCATGCCCGCGGGTGCGAAAAGCCATTTGAGCCCGCCGCACAGCACTGCGAGCATACTCTCTTCCACCGTGCACAGATGAAAGGTGAAATCGAAGGAGGAGAGCGCCCACGAGAGCATGAGAAAGGCGAGGATGACCGTCGCTGTCTTTATTATAAACTGTTTGAGCTGAAAAAACAAGCCTTTGAGCACGAAAAGCGGGTTCGGAACCTGCAGGGGGGCGAGTTCCATCAAAAAGAACGGCCGCTCCCCTCTCAGAAGCCTTGCGGCAAGCAGACTGAGGCATACCCCCGCTGCATACAGGAGAAGGACGGCGGGGAAGGGGTTTTCAAAGAAGGAAGATGCGATCGTGAGAAAGACGGGGAGTTTGGCGCTGCACGGGATATAGGGCAGGCACAGAATCGCCCGCCGCTGCATCCTCTTATCGTCCAGTCCCCGTGTCGTGAGCACCGCCGCGGCCGTACAGCCGAAGCCCATCAGAAGCGAAAAGACCGCTCTCCCATTCAGTCCCACACGGGAGAACAGCCCGTCCGTAAGATAGGCGAGACGGGACAATAGACCGCTCTCCTCCAGTGTAATGAGGAAGAGGAAGAGCAGTGCGATCTGGGGCAGAAAGCAGAGGACGCTCCCGAGGCTGTTGAGGATTCCGTCACGGACGAGACTCCTCACGGCGGGAGACGGGATCTTCCCCGCAAACGCCCCGAGAAAGTCCCCGAAAAAGTACTCTACGCCCCGTTTCATGAGGTCCCCCGCGCAATTCGGCGCAAAGGTGAGAAAGAACGCCGCGGTCAGAAGGAGCAAGAAGAAGGGAATGCAGAAAAGGCTGTTGAGAAAGAGCCTGTCGGCACGGGTGAGGGCGCCGTCGGGCAGGAGATAGATCCCGTCAAGGTCGGCATTTTTCGCCTCCCCCGCCGAGGGAAGCGCCTCGATCAGGCGGGGCACGATGTGCTCCTCGGCAGAGAGGACGGGGATCCCCAGACGGGCGGAGAGTTCCTCTCTGTCGAGTTTACCGCCCGCACGGCGGAAGCGTTCCCGCTTTGTGAGGATGAGCACCGCCCTTCTCCCCTTCGACACGGCGCAGAGCAGCGGGAACGCGCGTTTCAGCCCCGTGCATTCCGCCACGAACAAGACCCCCGCCCGCGGGTGGGCGGCGAGGTAGTCACGGGTGAATTTCTCCTCCATGCTCATGCTGTCGAGGGCGTAGATCCCGGGGAGATCGACGACTTTCACCCGTTTTCCCCCGAGTTTTGTCTCCTTTTCGAGAGCGCCGACGGTGACGCCGTGCCAGTTCCCCACCTTGGCGTGTCCCCTCGTCAGACGGTTGAAGAGCGTGCTCTTGCCTGCATTGGGATTCCCGACGAGGAGGAGTTCTATCTTGTCGTCCATACCCTGACCCCCGCGGCGACGTCTCTGCCGAGCGCGACCCTCGTCCCCTCCACACGAAGAAGATATGTCTTTTTGAAGAGGGAGACCTTTTCGAGACGGATCTTTGCGCCCGTGCAGACGCCGAGCGCGCGGAGCCGTTCGCGGACGCTCTCCCCGTGCAGGACACGGAGGACGACGGCCGTGTCCCCGCGCTTCATGTCGAGAATATTCATGATATAAAAAATGCGGACGCGGCATGATTTATGCCCGTCCGCGGCGATAACGCCCCTTTAAGCGTTGTTTGTCTCGCGTACTTCTCTGTTCCCCTGCAGCTTGAGGACGCCGTTTGTGATGATCGGCGAAATGATCAGCCAGATGGCAGCGAGGGCGATCAGGGAATAGACGATAATCGAGCCGATCGCTCTGGGACCCTGAAAGATCGCCGATACGAGGTTGAAATTGAAGATCCCGAAGAGTCCCCAGTTCAGCGCGCCCGTAAGCACAAGGATATAAGAGATGATGTTTGCAATGACCATACGTTCCTCCTCTGCAAGCAGTGTGAGCATTGCCGTAAGGATTATACGCGCAGGCAAAAAGTTCCCGCCGACCCGCCCTCGCATCATCCTGCACCGCGCGTCCGACTCGCCTCCGCGTCATCCTGCGCCGCTCTCTCACGGTCATCCTGAGGGAGCGAAGCGACCGAAGGATCCCACAATACGGAATCCGACTCGCCCTCGCGTCATCCTGCCCTGCTCTCTCACGGTCATCCTGAGGGAGCGAAGCGACCGAAGGATCCCACAATACGGAATCCGACTCGCCCCCGCGTCATCCTGCGCCGCTCTCTCACGGTCATCCTGAGGGAGCGAAGCGACCGAAGGATCCCACAATACGAAGTCCCCCACGCCTCCGCGTCATCCTGCGCCGCGCGTCCGACTCGCCCCCGCGTCATCCTGAACCCCCGCAGGGGGGAAGGATCCCGAGGAACGAAGTCCGAAAAAAAACGGGATTTTTAGTTTCTGGCCTTCTTTGTTGACAGATTTGATATGCTTTGAAAACCACCCAATTGATACAAACTGAAATGCCAACCCTTATTTATCAGAAATGATAAGCCTCAATGTTTCTATTTCAGCTAAAGTCATATTTTCAAAGCCTTCTCTCACTTTTGAGTACACTAACAAGCTGTACGTTGCTTGATGTATTGCCTCTTGGATAAAAACATTTTCTATCCCTTCACTTAAATGGTTGTTTTTAATGAAGAAAAACACCACCAATAGATATCATTTTTTCTATAATTTTATCTATCTCTTCGCGCAAAGAGGAGATCTGCTGTTTAATGGCAGTTTGTTTATCTATTTCTTCTTGAATTTCATCCACAATCCGCTGTTGCTCTTCTAACGAAATATCAGGGATAGGAAATTCCTTTATGACGATTGGGAAAATGTTTTGATTTTGTAGCCCTTTCTTATATGTTTCAATAAGATATTGAAAATATGTGCTACGCATATAGTAATAAGCAAATATCACATTGTAATTAGTGAGCCTGATGCGCATCGTGAAATCAGCAAAAATACTATTTACATCTTCCTCGACTAATGCAATCTTACCAATTCAGCACCATTTCGGGGTTGAAAAGGAAATCGGAGAGCGCGGCGATCAAAATACCCTGCTCGTTATAACCCGTAAGAATCTCTTCGCCCACTATGACGATCTTCTTGAAGGCGTCGCCTATCCCGAGAAGGGACGACAATTCCTGCTTACGCTTTTCCTCGTCGGGCATACGGTAAGCACATTGGATGTAATATCTTTTGCTGCCCATATTGGCGACGAAATCCACTTCAAACTGCTTTCTCTGCGATACGCCGTTGATTTTCTGATTGGTTTCCACCATGCCGACGTCCACCGAATAGCCGCGCAGTTTCAGCTCGTTATAGACGACGTTCTCCATGATATGGTTGTATTCCTGTTGGCGGAAAGAAAGTCGAGCATTTCTCAGCCCCATATCGACAAAATAATATTTAGACGGCGTGTTGATATATTTTTTCCCTTTGATATCGTAACGAACCGCTTGTTCGATCAAAAAAGCATCCTGCAGGTAATCAAGATACGCCGAGATCGTGTTTGCAGAGAGTTTCAGGCCTTTTTGCGAGTTGAAGGTATTCGAAAGTTTCAAAGGATTGGTGAGCGAGCCGATCGACGAGGCAAGAATATCTGTAAGCTCGCTGATCTCGGCGTTCCCGCGCAGGCTGTTGCGATTGATGATATCCGCGAGATAGGTCGTCGCGAAGAGGTCTTGCAAATATTTTGCCTTATCTGCCTCCGTTTTCATCGAGAAGCAGAGCGGCATTCCGCCGTAGGTCGCGTATTGCAGCCAAGCCCTGTTAAACAGCGTATTTGGTTCGAGCGCAGAGGAAAATTCCGCAAAGTTGAGCGGGAAGACGCGGATCTCATCGCCGCGCCCGCGGAACTCCGTGATGATGTCGCTCGATAAAAATTTAGAATTGCTCCCCGTGACGTAAATGTCCGCGTTCGGAATGTGCAGAAATCCGTTGACGATGCTCTCGAAATTCGGCACAAGTTGGATCTCGTCCAAGAGAATATAGTACGGCGCGGCGTCCTTGATCTGCGCCTTGACAAACGCATAGAGTTCGTCGGGATCCTGCAGCTTTTTATTGCCGTAATCTTCAAGCGAAACTCTGACAATATGGTCGGCGGGGACGCCCTCTTTCAAAAGATGATTGTAAAAAAGCACAAAAAGCAGGTACGACTTCCCACACCGCCGCACGCCCGTGATGATTTTGACCAATCCGTTCTGCTTATGATCGATGAGCTTTTGCAGGTAAAAATTTCTCGCGATCTCCATATTTGCCCTCGTTTCGATTTTTCTATATGATAGCAAACAATCCACCCGTTGTCAAGCGGCTATTGAGAATTTTTGCGTAAATGTAGGAATTTTCTCAGTACGACGCTGTGTTTGCCTGTCATGGCGGGCGTCCTGTTTGTTGGGAAGCGATTGCAGGAATTCATATGAAAAACCGCCGCGGAGGCGGCGGTTTTGAAGCGTTATTCTTTCTTTCCCTTCTTGCCCTTGAGCTTGTCGAGGTCGACGTCCTCAACGCTCTTCTCGGCGGGCTTCACGAGCACGAGCACGACGATCGCAACGGCGAGCACGGCGGAGATCGCAAACAGCACGACGGAGGTCACATTGTTCTGGAACCAGTCGATCTGCCTCGATGTGACGTCGCGGGGATTCTGGATCTCGATCACCTGATAAGCGCTCTGCGTCTTGTTTGCAAGGTAAGGGTCGGTGAGGAGAAGTTCCACGACGTAGAACCCTTTCTCCTGCGGGGTGAAGGAACCGGGCGTCGTACCGGGGTTCCAGTGATAGGCGTTGTCCGTTCTGCTCCACTCCTCGTCATCCTCGGAGATCTCGTCATTGAACTTATTGATCTTGACGAAGCAGTCATGATAGGTGGTGAAATAGAACTCTGTCTCGTCGACGAGCTGCTGATAGGTGGGATTGACGTCCTTGGGCAGCTTGGACGTGTCGAGACGCCAGAGCGTGTATTCACGGGTGCAATCGCCATAGGCGACGATGTCGAAATCGGAGATGGAGTAGGAAGTACCACGGTTGCCCGTCGTCTGCGTGCCCGGGTCTTCGATGACCGCGCCCGTGTAGTCGATATACACGGAGAACTCGGGTACATTCTCGAAATCCCAGATGTTGGATGTGCTGAGGGTGACGAGCTGGCGGTCTTCGGCGTTCGGCTCATTCGTCCAGAGCTTCATCGTATTGCCCGCAGCGTCCGCCGCAAAAATACGGAACTTATAGGTCCCCGGGGCCTCGACCTCGAAACGGAGGTTGTTGTAGCGGAGGCTCGTCTCGTTGCTCGCCGTGGAGCCCTCTGCAAGGCCGGGCTTATAGTAGCTGACCGTGAAGCGCAAATTGCGATAATCTGCATATTTGCTCTCGATGAGGTTGCGCAGAGACGGGAGATAGAAGTATGCCCCGTCGCCCGCGGAGACCTTCTCGGCCGCCGCTTTGAGCTCTGTCTGGTACTTGTCCACGACCTCATCGTAATCGGCGCTCTGCTCGTTCGTCTTCGTCGCTTCCGTTGCCGTAAGGACGGTGTACTCGGGAGCCTCTCTCTCGCGGTCCACGAGGATGTAATCCAAGCCGTTCCCGTCTGCATCGGCCAAAGTCTCGACCGCGCCGTCCGCCGCATACCATGAGAGGTAATAATAGCGGTCGCCGTAGCCGTCCCTGCCGTCGTTGAGGGTGAAGCGGATGGAGACGTACTCCTTCTCCTCCTCGAGCCCCTCCTGCGGAGGCATGAAGTAGGTGGACGTGTAGAGGGTCTTATAGTCCTTGGTGTCGGAGGTGAAATCGGGAAGCGGGTAAGCGCCGTCCGTCTGTTTCGCCATATAGTAGTAACGGGTGACGACGACGGTGTCGTCGCAGACGTCGATCGCCTCATAGGAGAGGGAGAACCTCTGCCCGAGCGTGAACGGATAGATCTTTTCGCTGATCACGAGGGCGGGAGAGGCGTTATCGGTGACTCTCGGGTTGCTGTAAGCATAGGTGCCGTCGTCCTCGGCGGTCGAGCTCTTTTCGCCCGAGACTTCGAAGGTCTGGCCGTTGAACTCCTTCATGACCACCTTCTGGACGGCCTCGCTGCCCTCGGGCATTACCGCTTTGAAGGCAATGGGCATATTCGCCGTGCCGCTCGTGCGGTATTCAAGGAAATAGCCGCCGATGTTGGTGAATTTGGTATGCTCGGTGCCGACCGTCTGATCGTTGATCTTCACGAGGAATTCCCCGGGCTCGCAGCTCTCATCCTCGGTGAGGGTGAACGTGATGTCGGCCGAGGTGTCGACCTTTAAGACCTCACC
This sequence comes from uncultured Clostridia bacterium, assembly GCA_947624805.1. Classification (GTDB taxonomy): domain Bacteria; phylum Bacillota; class Clostridia; order Christensenellales; family Borkfalkiaceae; genus Gallimonas. The sequence continues at coordinate 11,327 of CANQLW010000037.1, forward strand.
CGAATCGGGGGCGGGATCGTAATCTTTATTGTCGTCATTCTGCAGGGAAGCGTCCTTGATGTAGACATAAACGCCGTCCGTGCCGTTTTTGAAGACGAGTTCGTTGACCGCCTGTGCATCCTTGGAGACGTTCTCCTCGGAGCTCTGGAAGGTGAGCGTGTAGCTCTCGAAATTGACGCCGACGAAGGAGAAGACCATTTTGAAACGGCCGAGTTCGCCCGTACGCGTCAGCGTGCTCCCCTCTGCGGCGAGCGCTTTCTCGTCGACGGGATTATACCATTTGAGAGCGACGTCGCGGTGATACTCCACCGTTCCCTCCGTCGCAGTGCCTTCCGCGAAGACGAAGGTGACATACCCGTTCTCCGCTTCCGCATTTTCGGCATAAGCCCTGACTTCGCCGCCGTCGCGCGCCCAGAAAATGGAACTCGGCGAATACGTCGTGGCGGCGCCCGCCGTGACCGAGGGCATAAGTACTCCCAAGGCGACCCCGAGCGCCAATAAGAGAACGGCGAGGCTTGCGAGAATGGTAATGAAACGCTTTTTTGTTTTACTCATAACGACTGCTCCACGCGGCATTGCCGCACGTTTATCTCTGCCGTGCGATACTCCCGCACGATTTACCTTTGTCTATTTTACATGAAAATTGTCCGCGCGTCAAGCGGTATTTGGCTTCTTCTTACAAGAAATTAAAAATTTCGCAGAATTTTAACACGCGGCGCACGCACAAAACTCAGGAGAGGGCGGGTTTGAGGATCTGCAGCTTTCCGATCTCAAACTCCTTCCACGGCGAATGTTCGGGCGGCTCCGCGATGAAGCGCATCCGCTCTTTGGTCACGGGATGGGTGAATGCGAGCGAATACGCCCACAGGGCGAGCTTGCCCTTCTGTGCATTCTCCCCGCCGTAGCGCATATCGCCGAACACGGGATGCCCGACGCCCGCCGTCTGCACCCTGATCTGATGGCTCCTGCCCGTGTGCAATCTGATCTCGGCGAGCGAATACTTGCCCAAGACGGCGAGGGTACGGTAGTCGAGGGAGGCAAATTTCGCCCCGTCCGTCCCCTGCGGGCAGAGGTAGACCATGTTGTTGACGGCGTTCTTTTTCAGCCAGTTCTCCATCTTCCCCTCCGCGGGGTCGAGGGCGCCGTTGAGGACGGCGAGATACTTTTTCTCGAAATCCCCCGTCTTCATCTGCTCGGAGAGCCGCCCCGCCGCCTTGCTCGTCCGTGCAAAGACCATGACGCCGCCCGTCGGCCTGTCCAGACGGTGGACGAGCCCGATGTAGACGTTCCCCGCCTTGTTGTACTTGACTCTGACATATTCTTTGACGAGATCGAGCAGGTTCTCGTCCTTGCTCTCGTCGGGGCAGCAGGCGAGATTTTGCTCCTTTAAGATGACGATGATGTGGTTGTCCTCATAGAGAATGTTTTGAGTGATGTCAGTCATAGATGTAAATACCTCCCGCGCCGCAGGGAAGAGGGATGCCCTCTTCGGTGGGGAGCCCCACCTCGTACGCTTCGATGTTCCCCCTCCCGCCGAGCGTGAGGGACAGGATATTGCCGAGCACGGCGGGTTGCAGCCCCGTCGTGTAACTGTTGATGAGAAAAAAGAGCGGATCGTCGGAGAGGAGCCCCGCACAGAGTTTGACGAAGGGGAAGAGCTCCGTCTCGATCTTCCACATCTCGCCGTTCGGGCCGCGGCCGTAGGAGGGAGGGTCCATGACGATGCCGTCGTAACGGTTCCCGCGGCGGAGTTCCCTGAGCACGAACTTTTTGCAGTCGTCCACGATGTAGCGGATGCCCTCTCCGAGACCGGAGAGGCGTGCATTCTCCCCCGCCCGTTCCACCATGCCCTTGGCGGCGTCGACATGGGTGACTTCTGCGCCCGCCTTTGCAAGCGCGACGCTCGCCCCGCCCGTATAGGCGAAGAGGTTGAGGATCTTCGGCCTTCTCCCCTTTATGGCGGCATTTCGGACAATCGCGCCCGTCTTCTCCCAGTTGTAGGCCTGTTCGGGGAAGAGCCCCGTGTGTTTGAAGCCCATCGGCTTGATTTTGAAGGTGAGATCGCGGTATGCGACAGTCCACTCCTGCGGGATGGGGCGGCGGAACTCCCACGTGCCCCCGCCCTTGTCGCTGCGGCGGTAGACGGCGTCATAGTCCATGGAGAAGAGGTCCTTTCCCTGCCAGATGACCTGCGGGTCGGGGCGGAGAAGGGTGATTTTTCCCCAGCGCTCGAGTTTATAGCCGTCCCCCGTGGCGAGGACGGAGAAATCTTTCCAGCCGTCTGCAATGCGAATCATACCTTTATTATAGTGGAAAAGGAAAAATTTGTAAAGAAAAAACAGGGGGAATTTCAAAACACGGCCGCACGGAAAAACAGCCGCCGTGGGAGAGAGGCGCACTCAAGCCTCTTGGCGCCCCCACCGGGGGAGCTGGCGAGGCGACAGCCGAGATTGAGGGGGTTTGGAACCCCTTCGGCTCACTACGTTCGCCACTTCCCCTAAAAGGGGCAGCGAGAATGTGGTGGGGCATTATCCCCGCCTCAGTCACCTTCGGTGACAGCTCCTCCCGAGGGAGGCGCTTCCCCCCACCCTACCCTCCCCCCGCAAGCGGGTGGAGGCGCCACTTACCCCCGCCCT
>CANQLW010000038.1 GCA_947624805.1 uncultured Clostridia bacterium
CGTCATTCTGAGGGAGCGAAGCGACCGAAGAATCCCGAGGATTGAAATTCGGACTCCGTTCTTCGGGATCCTTCGCTGCGCTCAGGATGACGCGGAAGCAACGCGCGCGGGGCAGGCAAGGGGGCGGGCGGGGCAAGGCAAAGCGACAGAAAACATTACAGAAATCCATGAAAACTTTCTCCGAAGGGGTGTATGACGCCGTCGTCATCGGAGCGGGACACGCGGGCTGCGAGGCGGCCCTCGCTCTTTCTCGCACGGGATGCAAGACCGTTATGCTCACCCTCAATCTCGACAGTATCGGCTTCATGCCCTGTAACCCCTCCGTCGGCGGAACGGCGAAGGGGCATTTGGTGCGTGAGATCGATGCCCTCGGCGGCGAAATGGGACTCAACGCCGACAGATGCGCCCTTCAATACCGTATGCTCAACGAGGGCAAAGGCGCCGCCGTCCAATCCCTCCGCGCTCAGGTGGATAAAAATAAGTATCACACCGAGATGAAGCGCGTCTTGGAGCATACCCAAAACCTTCGCATCGTGCAGGGAGAAGCGGCGGAGATTCTGGTGGAGAATCACTGCGTCGTCGGGATCAGAACGACTTACGGCGGCGTATTTTCCTGCCGCGCGGTCGTTGTCGCAACGGGGGTGTACCTCAACGCACGGACGATCACGGGGGAAGTCGTCGCGGAGAGCGGGCCGAACGGCTTCTCACGGGCGACGGCGCTCACCCAAAGCCTCATCGCGCTCGGCTTCCGTGTGCGCCGTTTCAAGACGGGCACGCCCGCCCGTCTCGACGGCAGGACGGTGGACGTCTCCGCCCTCACGCCCCAGCCGGGGGAGATGACTTACCCCTTCTCCTTCATGAACAAGAGCGTGCCCGAGGAGCAGACGGGATGTCTGCTCGGCTGGACGAACAGCGAGACGCATCGGGTCATCCTCGAAAACCTCGACCGCGCCCCCCTCTACAACGGGCAGATCTCCTCGACGGGGCCCCGCTATTGCCCCTCCATCGAGACAAAAGTCGTACGGTTTGCAGATAAGGAGCGGCACCAGATCTTTTTGGAGCCCGAGGGATCGGACACGACGGAGGTCTATGTGCAGGGCCTGTCGACCTCCCTCCCCCATGGCCTGCAAAAGGAGATGTATCGCACGGTCAAGGGGCTCGAGCGCTGCGAGATCGTCCGCTATGCCTATGCGATCGAGTACGACTGCATCGACACGCTCGACCTCTTCCCCACGCTCGAGTATAAACGGGTAGAAGGGCTGTACACCGCGGGGCAGATCAACGGCACGAGCGGGTATGAAGAAGCGGCGGCGCAGGGCCTCATGGCGGGGCTCAACGCTTCGCTCAAGCTCCGCGGCAAGCCCCCTCTCGTGCTCAGACGGGATGAGGCGTACATCGGCGTCCTCATCGACGACCTCGTCACAAAGGGCACTGAGGAGCCCTACCGCATGATGACGTCGCGGGCGGAATTCCGTCTGTCTCTTCGGCAGGATAACGCCGACCTTCGGCTCACCGAACTCGGACATGGGTGCGGCCTTGTGAGTGAGGAGCGGTACATGGTATATCTGAATCGCAAAAAATGCCGCGACGCGGTCATGGGTACCCTGAATCAGAAAGCTGAGCATGGGATCGCGGACATGGTGGTCAGAAAACACGGCGACCCGCCCCTCTCTGCGGGCGTCACATATGCAGATCTCATCCGCCGCGGGATCCCTCTCAAAGAGATCAAAGAGAGCTTTTCGATCCTCGCGGACACGCCCGAGGATATCCTGTTGAGCTGTGAAACGGAGATCCGCTATGAAGGGTATCTGAAGCGCGCCGCGGCGCAGACGGCAAAGGCGAAACGGATGGAGCAGACTCCCCTCCCGCCCGATCTTGACTATTCGAAGATCGAGGGGCTCCGCTTGGAGGCACGGGAGAAGCTCAACGCGATCCGCCCGCTCAACCTCGGACAGGCAGAACGCATCTCGGGCGTCTCCCCCGCCGACATCGCCGTCCTCATGGTCTACCTGAGCCTGAGATAATTATCCCCCGCGCCCAAACGGAGTCCGACCTTGGCGCCCCCTTGAGGGGGAGGCGCCATTTTACCCCCGCCCTCCCCCTTGCCTGCCCCCTTGTTAAGGGGGCGGGTGGCGCGGCGTAGCCGCGTCAGGTGGGGGTTCGTTCCCTAAAATGTGCCTTAGGCGGAATTGACTTCCGCCGTGGGCGACTCAATTTGCCGAACCCCTTCGGCTTAATGTCCTCTCGAGCGAATGAGAGGATGACCCAAGAGGACAAGAACGCAGGTTTCCTCGAACGATTTATTTGCGAAGCCCCGCGAGATCCCCCCCACCACCGCCTTCGGCGGAGCCTCCCCCCGTAGGGGGTTGGCCTTACGCGGGGCGGAGCAAAGAAATCGTTCGAAATAAACAAATCGTTCGAAATAAACAAATCAAAAAATTCCCCTCCGACGAATCGTCGGAGGGGGTTTGTATTGCGGAATTATTCTGCTGCAGGGGGTTCGGTGCCGCCGTCCGAGCCGTCCGTTTCAGGGGCGTCGGGAGCCTCGGCAGCGCTTTCCGCTGCGAGTTTCTTCTTCCCGGGCGTCCAGAAGATGAACAGCACGCACGCCGCGATGCCGAGCACGAGCACGACGTCGATGAGCGCCCACAGCGTCACGAAGAGCGGCGAGAAGGGCGAAGAGCCCGCAGAGGTCGTCGTCTGTCCGCTCGTGTGGAGGGTATCGACATAGGTATAGAGGATGTTCTTCACGGACTGTCTTGCCGCATATGCCTGCCCGGGATCGTTAAAGTTGATCTTCGCGGGGGTCTTATTGCCGCTACCGTCCAGCCACAGGTTATTGCCCGCCTTGACCGCTCTTGCAAAATCACCCATATAATCGGAATTCCAGTCGGTGATGACGGAGCCGCGGAAGCCCCATTCCTCACGGAGCATCGTGGTAAGCAGAGCATGGTTATACCCCGCCCAGACGGCGCCGACGCCGTTGAAGGCGCTCATCATGCCGTTTGCGCCCGTATGACGCACGCCGCTCTCGTCGATGTAATCCTTCTCAAGCTCGCCCTGATCGTTGATACTGACCTTGACGGCGATCTCGAAGGGTTTGCAGTAATTCTCACGGAGCGCCTGTTCCTCGATCCATGTATTCCAGTTCTTGGAGTTCTCGCCCGATTCCGCAAGCACGAAGTGCTTGAGATAGCAATAGACATTCTCCTCTTTGGCGCCGTTGATAGTCGCCGCCGCGAGCCAGCCCGAGAGCACGCCGTCTTCGCTGTAATACTCATAGTTTCTCGAGTTATAGGGGGAACGGTGCAGGTTGACGCCTGGGCCATACCAGCCGCGCACGTTCATCAGCACGCCGACCATGCCCTGCGCCCTGCCGATCTCACGCATGAGCGCCGTATTCCATGAGCAGCCCGAGAGGGTCTCGGCGGGATAGACGGGGAAATCATTGACCCCGTTCGGCGCCGAAACGTTGTTGTTGAAGCCCGCAGGGCCGTCCTTATCGACGTTGAGCGGCTTGCCGATCCCTTCGATCGCGATCGTCTGGAATCCCGCTTTGCCCATGATATCCTGAATCTCGCTCTGGGTAAGTTCGGAGAGGAGATCGATCCATGTCGTGCTCTCATAGTCGGAGAGATCGTCGATGAGCTCGGAATCCACGACCAGCTCGACGTCCTTGTTCGTGCCGTCGAGGTCTTTGAGCGACGCATACCCCGCGTCCGTGCCCGTCAGACGCAGTCCGTATTCCATATCATACTCATAATCCGCCGTCTCGTCCTTCTGCTCCTGCGTGAAGCCGTTATAATCATAGCCCTTTGCGGCCGTGACTGCGGAATTCGTGGAGATCGCCCCGATCCCGAGGGCGGTACGGTTGGCAAACTTGTCCTTACGGGAAAGGTAGTTGATCGCCGCCGACCCTGTCTTGCTGCCGTCGGTGGGCATATCGGCATAGGCGGTGTTCCCCGTGAAGAGATTCTTGACTTCGTTGCCCGTGAAGGGGTCCTTATCGAATGTAATGCCCTTGCAGTTGACGGTGAGCACGTTCTTATCGCTCGCCTTTGCCCCTTCGCCGTAGAGAGAGGTCTCGTCCTCGCCGTAGAGGTTGTGGGCGTCGGACATGAGTTTGATGGCGTATTCGCCCGCTTCGGCCACATAGCCGCCGTTCTTCATGTCGTAGGACGCCATATCATAGGCGGAGAAGGTCAGGGTCACTTCCTCTTTCTCGCCCTTTTTCAGGAGCCCCGTCTTGGCGAATGCAAGGAGATTGACGCTCGCCTTCTCGATACCGCCGTTCGTGTAGGGCGGCGTGTAGTAGAGCTGGACGACGTCCTTGCCCGCGTGATCGCCCGTGTTCTCGACCTCGACGACGACGGAATACTTGGTGTTCCCGTCGAGATCGGCGCTCTCGCGGAGGGTGGATTTGCTCGCGACGATGCTCTGCTTGAAGCTCGTGTAGCTGAGGCCGTAACCAAACGGGTACTGGACGACGTCCTTCCAGTCGAAGGCGCCTTCCGCGGACGCGGTCTCATACCACTTATAGCCGACATAGATGCCTTCCTGATAGACGGCGTTGTCGCCGATACCCGCGTTGCCGTAGGTGGAGCTGTTCTCCTGCCAGCTGTAAGCAAGGGTGTCCGAAAGTTTCCCCGAGGGGCTGATCTCGACCGTATCGCCGTCCACGGGCTTGTTCCCGAGAAGGATATTGGGGATCGCCATCGCGCCCGACTGCCCGGGGATGCCGATGTAGAGGCACGCCTTGATGTTATCGTAATCGTTCAGGAAGCTGAGTTCGATGTAGTTGGTCGTGTTGAGGAGGACGGTAACGTTGAGCCCCGCCTCTTTGAGTTTCGTGAACATCGCCTTCTCCTCGTCCGTGAGCTCGAGGATGCTGCCGTTCGAATATCTGCCGATGTTTTTGAGCTCGCCCGCGCCGCCGTTCTCACAGCCCCAGCGGGAGAGCACGACGATCGCCTCGTCCGAATCATTCTTCGCGGCATTCACGATCCCGTTCGAATACCAGCTTTCGGGGGGATTGATGAGACTTTCAACGGCATTTGCGCCCGTCGAGCCGCCGTTGCGATAGTCGGCGTCGAATGTGCTGTAATCCGAATATGCCTTGGTGACAGCTTCGTTATACTCGACGCCCGCGGCATCGAACGCTTCCGTCAGGGTCACGCGCTTGGGCTTCTCTGCGGGGACGTTCGTACCGCCGCTGCCGCCGCCGACGAGCAGGAATCCGTTGTCCGTCGCGCCATAGCCGAAGAGCGCAAATTTCGTGCTGAGCGGAAGGGGCAGATAGGGTTTGCCGTCCACTTCGTCGTTTTTGAGGAGAACGATGCTGTCCTCCGCGACTTCCTGCACGATACGGTCTGCATAGTCAAGCGGGGTTTCGCCGTCCTGTGCACCGCCGCCCGAGCCGCCGGACGAGGTCGAGGCATACCCGCCGAAAAAACCGTGCAGGATGAAGGAAAACGAGTTGAGGAGAATGTTTCCCACGATCATCACGCCGATGAGCAGAACTGCAACGACTGTGAGCACGATCTGTTTCGTGCCGAACTTGAATTTCATAATTCCTCCTTGATTTTTGTGTTTTTTGATTTTATTGGCCTATGGTTCAGGCTTACGGGTCATTCTGACCCTGAGCTTGCCGAAGGGGAAGAATCCCAACGGTCGATGTCGGACTTCGTACTATGGGATCCTTCACATTCGTTCAGGATGACGCGAGGGGCAGGATGACGCGCGGGGTGGAGCAGGATGACCGACGCGAGGGGCGGGATGACCATATGCCCCGTAGGGGGAAGGCTCCCCGAGAGGGGGAGCCTTGAATGTTACATCAATTTACGCCTGAAGGCCTTCCAAAGTATAGACCGTCACAGGTCCTTTCTCGGGATCGCCCACAGTCCACTTGAAGTTGGAGAACGTGAAACTTCCTGACGGGACATACGACACCGTGCCGTCCCAATAGGGCAACTTCGGCTCGCCCATGAGAACGGAAAACTCAAGGTCGCTGTCCGTGATCTTCAGACTCTGCTTGCCCTGTTTCAGGGTAATAATGTTGCCGTTGATCGCGATCTTATACCCCGAGACTGAGGATTCGAGATCGAATGTGAAGGTCCCCTTGCCGCCGATGCCGAGCTTATAGAAGATCTGGTTGCTGTCCCAGTTCCCATTGTTGGTGATGTCGAAGGAGAGCGCACCGTTCTCATACTTCCCGTTCTGGATGCCGTCCCACTGTGCCCAGTAGAAGAACACGCAGTAGGGATCGCCGCCCTTTTCGGGCTTTTTGGCGATATTATAAGCGGGATCGGTCGTAACGTTGTAGCTCACGTCACCCGCCCATACGGAGTCTAAATGTGCCGCGTCATAGCCGATCGCACGGACTTTCACGGTGTAATTGCCCTTGAAGAGATATTCCGTGACGAGCTTTCCGCCCTTCTCGACGGGGTAGGAGTATGTGAGCCGATCGCCGAGATAGAAGCCGAGCTGGTAAAAATCGACGCCCTCTGCATTGGGATCTGTAAAGGTGACATTGCCGTCGCTGATGCTGAGCCCCGTGGGCGCGGCAAGAGTCTGTGCGGTCGTCTCTTCCCACTTCAGTTCGGTGATCGTTAAGGTGGCGTTCATGACGGGAGCGCCCGCGCCGTAGACACCCATCTGAATGCTGAGGGACGCCGAGTTTCCGCCTTCGTTGTAGCCGATCTTGACAGGCGTCTCAACATTGGCTTTGAGCGCGATGTGTTTATCGTTCACCGTGATCGTACCGTCTACACTCAGTTTGACTTTGAAGATGACGTTGTAGAGTCTTGCAGTGTTCTCGGGGTTCTTATAGAAGAGCTGGACGCTGTAACCGAGGCGGGGATTGCCCTCCGACGTATAAGTGAACGTGAGGCTGTTCGTCCCGATCGTCGCGGATTTGGCCGTCGCCTGCGAGCCGCACCAATCCCATTGGTCGAGCCATGCGTACCAGTGTCCCTTATCGGCAACGGCGTCTTTCGCCTCGCCGATGCCGTAGTCGCGGCCCTTCGTGACGGTGTATGTGCCGATCTGCACCCAGTCGGTGTCCTTATGGTCTGCATCGCCGCAGAAACGAAGTTTTACGGTATAATCTCCCTTGACAAGGACGGATTCTTCGATCTTGTCGCCGCTTTTGACCTGCTGCGTGGAGATAAGATCCGAGCCCTTGAAGAACCCGATCTCATAGTGGTCGACGGTACCCTTCTCGTTGCTGTCGGTGAATGTGACCGTACCGCTCGTCGCATCAAGGCTTCCGTCCGCGGGAGCCTGAAGGGCTTGCCTGCCGCCCTCGATCCACTTGATGGACTCGAAGAGGAGATCCATGCCGTTTTCGGAGGTACCCGTCATGGACGTATTCGTCGCCATGGAAATGAAGAGAGGATCGGTGACATTCGTGAGATAGACCTTATAGGTCTTCTTGCCGACTTCAAGCTGAACTTCCTGATTATCGACGAGGATGACGCCCGCCTCGGTCGCGTTGATGACGAGTTCAACATGATATTCCTTGCTGCTGTCCAGACCTGATTTCATGTACCAGAGCTGGAAAATCCAAGGGCAGTTTTTGTTTTCGATCGGCGTGATCTTGTAGTTGAAGTGATAGCTGTACCCCGTGCCGCTCTCCTGATTCGCTTCGTAGGTCATCGATCTCATGTCGATCGTTGCATTCCACTCTGCCCAGTCGCCGACGGGCGCGTACCAGTACATGAGCTTATCCTGACCCTCTTCGGTCTTGGCCGTAGCAACAGTGTTGCCGAAGAACCAGACGTCGTGCGTTGCAGGGTCTGTTGCATCCTTGAATTGGATGTTCTCGAAGGTGTAGACGCCTTCGGCAAGGCCGCCTTCTCCGACGGTCTCGTTCCAGCTCTCGCCCGTAGGCTGGCCGAGGAACATGGTGATAGAGCCGCTGCTGAGGAAGCGGACCGTGTACGTTCCGCCGTCCACTGCGTCGAGGATCTGCCCCTCGATGACAAACTTTCTGCCCGTGAGATCGAGGGGCTTGCTGTTGCCGTTATTGTCGGGCTTGGTCTTTGCGGAGAGGGTGAAAGTCATCTCATACACTCTCGGGACGAGATTGCCATCCTTATCCCTCTCGGTGGGCGTGATGTCCTTGGAGGTATAGAATACCTGATTGGAATACCAGCTTGCCTCGCCGTTGAGGGTAAGGGTGAGGGAATTCCCCTTGAAATAGCAAGTCGGATTCCCGTCATTGTCTTCGAGCTGGTACTGGTTCCACTCCGACCAGACGTAGTATCTGCCGATGCCGCGGTCGACATCGCGATAGGATTGCAGGACCTTGTACTCGAGCGCGTCCTTTGCGGCGACGGTGTAAGCCTTGCCTGCGCTCCAGTCGCTGTCCTCGAGGACGGGCGTCCCGCAGTAGGCACGGACTTTCACCGTGTATTTGCCCGCGGGGACGAAGGAATCGTCGAGATACATCTTGAGAGACTTGTTGCCCTCTGCATCGGTCACTTCCTTGACCTGATCCCTGCCGTCCTTTTCGGTGAGGATGTCACGGCCCTCGACGGGCTTCATGACGGGCATGGCGTAGGTCGGATCGGTCTCATCGCCCTTGAAGAAGCCGACGATGTAGCCTTCGAACTCCTCATCTTTATTGGTATCGGTGACGGTGAGTTCCTTATCTGCCCCGATCGTGAAATCGGTGGGAGCGGAGAGCTTGGTCGCGTTGTGGGGTTCCCACTTCATCCCGAGGATCTCGATCGTGCCCTCTTTGTACTGCCCGATGGGATTGACGTTGTTGCGAATCTTGTCGTGCGTTGCAAGGTTCATGGAGATCGAAGTGTCGCCCTCGCGATAGATGATCTTATAATCCTTGGCTTCCCCTGCCGTGAGCTCGATATCCGTATCGTTGATGGTGATCCAGCCCGCTTCGGTCGACTTGATCGTGACGGTGAGTTCATAGACATTGCCCGCCGTATTTCCGCCGTTCTTATAGAAGATCTGTGCGCCGTACCATCTCCAGCCCGTGTTGCCGCTGACGATGAAGGTCGCCTTGCCGCCTTCGAATCCTTCGCCGTAGACTTCGGGATGAATGTCGTCGGTGCCGACAAAGCCCGACCATGACCACTTGTTCGGATTCGCCACTGCATATGCAGAGCCGTCCTCGGGGACCTCGTACCAGCCTGCGGGGGCATTATCCCACATGACGCTGACCGAGCAGGTCGCAGAGGCGCTGCCGCCCGCGCGCTGTGCGGTGATGGTGACGGGGGTCTCCGTGATACGGTGTGCCGTCAGGACGCCGTTTTCGACGGTGACATATTGTTCATCCGAGCTCGCCCAATTGACTTTCTCGTTGACCTGTTCCCCATCGCAGAGCACGGTCGCCGTGATCGTCTTGCTCTCATAGGAGTTATCGGAAGCATTTCTGTAAATGATAAGCGTGGAGTCCGAGAGCGAAATCTGATAGTTCTTGACGGTGACTTTGCATTCACCCTTTGCGCCCTTTCCGCTCGTTGCGGTCAGGGTAGCGACGCCGCTCTTTTCGCCGCGGATGGTCGCCCTGCCGCGCTTCGCATCCTGCTTCGTGATGGTGACGATGGATTCATCCGAAGAGGTCCATGTGACCTCCGTTCCGTCCGAAGCCATCGCAACGACATTGGTCGTATCGCCGACGCCGACGGATACTTCCTCTTGGCTGAGTTCGAGTTTTCCGCCGCCGCAGGCCGCGAGCACGGCGAGCCCGAACACGAGCGTGCAGACGGCGATCAAAACCGTCATAAGCCTTTTTTTCATACTTTCCTCCTTTCCTTTACGATAATTAACGGCACTTTTGCCGATAAAACCTGATTCAGGGGTAACGCCCCTCACGCGTAAACACGGACGTAGTCGATCTGCATCGCGGCGGAGACGAAGTCGGCGGCTGGTTCGCGGCTGCCGTCGTATCTCCCCCCCACCGCAAGGTTGATGAGCAGATAGAAAGGCACGTCAAAGGGCGCCGTCTCGTTGCCCTTTCCCGCCGCGGAGCTCGTAAACCAGTTGGACGACGCCATGCGGTAGCTCTCCACGCCGTCGATATACCATGCCATATGATCGCTCCGCCATTCAAAGCCGTAAGTATGCCATTCGGAGATGGGCTCGCCGAGTTTTTGGGTATGTGTCGAGAACGTGCTCGGGTTCCCGCCGAAGTGGAGGGTCGTCGCGACCTCATAGGGAAGCCTGCCCTTCGCCTCCATGATGTCGATCTCGCCGTTTGCCGCCCAGCCGCCGTAACGGTTGTTCGTGCCCTTGCCCTCCTCGGGCTGGGGGAGCATCCAGAAGGCGGGCCACATCCCCGTTCCCTCGGGGAGCTTCATCCTCGCCTCGAAATAGCCGTATGTCCAGTACCCCCTGTCCCGTGTCGTAATACGGGCGGAGGTGAATTTTCTGCCGTTCGGAAGACCGCTTCTCCGTGCCGCCGTGATCGTACAGACCCCCTCTGCCAGGGAGACGGCGTCCTTTGTGTAATACTGGAGTTCGTCGTTCCCCCAGAACCAAGGGCCGTAGGCGGTACCGTTGGTATTGATATAGGCGTCCTGCACGCCCGTCTGGTATTCCCAGTCCTCTTCGTTCAAGGCGTCGCCGTCGAACTCATCCGACCAGAGGAGCACCCGTTCTGCGGGGGGCGAAGGAGGAGGGACGGGATCGCCGCTTTCATCCCCGTCATCGGGAAGCTCCGCGGGGGGCGCTGCCGTCTCGGGATTCATGACGACGACGGTGTATGCCCTGTCTTTCCCCGAATGCCGATAGCCGACCGTCGCCTTGCCGACGCCGACCGCCTCGGCAACGCCGCCCTGCACCGAGAGAACGCTCTCGTCCGAACTCGTCCAAACCGTGCCGTCCGCCGTGAGGGCGAACCTGTCCCCCACGCAGAGGTTTGCATCTGCATAAGTACTCTTGACGCCGAGAAGGTTCTCGTTCACCGTCACGTTGACAGTCCTGAGCTTCCTGCCGATGACCGCCGTGACGACCGTCTCCCCCTCTTTCAGCCCCGTGACAATACCCTTATCGACGGAGACGATCTCCTCGTTGGCTGCGCCGAAATCCGCCTCGACGGAAGAAAAATCGAAGTCGGGGAACAGGGAGACCTGCCCGCCGACGGAGATCTCCGCCTCCGAAATGTAGGCGAGGGAATCCGTCTGCACGTTGTCGCACCCCGTCATGACGGCGGCGAGCACACACGCGCACGCGAGCGCGCCAATCCTATGAAATTGTCCTGAAAAACGTCTGTTCATAGGCCGATCCGACCGCTCCCGCAACCCATGAGGGCGCAATTCCACATATAGAATGATATCTTGATTATACCCCGAGAACCCGTGACTGTCAAGATTTCCCGAAAAAATAATTCGGTTTCAGGTTTATTTTGTCACTTTTACGAACTTTTTTGCAAAGAGTTCACAAAAATCCCCCCTCGCACAAGTAAAGGGGGGAATCTCTCATGACCGTAGAGTGCGGGACGGGGAACCCCTTGATGGGGAGCCAAGCATCGGACTTCGTTCGGTGGGATCCTTCGACACGCCGCCTGCGGCGGCGGCTACTTCGCGGCAAAGCCGCTCGTGCCGCGCTTCGTGTAATAGAACGCGCGCGGGGCAGGATGACCGAGTGGGACAAGCGGGGGTAGAAGGGCGGGCAAGGCCGAAGCGTGCCCTTAAAGATCGAACGCAATGGCGGTGATATCGTCGGTGAATGTGCCGCAGAACTCTTTCAGGGAGGCTTTCAGACGCTCGATGAAGCGTTCCGCGCTGTCCGAACGCTGTAAAATTTCCTCCACGCGCTCGAGGGAGAAGGGCTCGCCGCGGGCGTTCCTGCTCTCCGTCACGCCGTCTGTCAGAAGCACGAGGATGTCCCCGTGCTCAAAGGGCATACAGGCGTCCTCATAGCTGAAATCGGGCATCCATGTCGAAACGGGGGGCGCGTGCATGGTGATCTCGTCGATCCCGCGGGGGGATTTCAGAAGCATGGGCGCGTTGTGCCCCGCGGCGCAATAGCGGAGCGTCTTCTCCCGCTGTCCGATCCGTACGGCGACGGCGGTGACATAGCTCCTCTCGTCGAGGTTGAGCTCCTGAAATTTCGCATTCAGCCCCATGAGCGCCTTTGCGGGGGAGACTTCTCCCCTGTCCCATCCCGCCCGTACGAAGGCGGTGAGCATCCCCGCGGAGATCCCTTTCCCCGAGACATCTGCGAGCACGCCCATCGTCTCCCCGTCTGCGACATAGACATCGGGCAGGTCGCCGCCGATCTCGCGGCAGGGGATATACATAAAGGAATAATGTGCGCCGCTCTTGGCGGGGGGAAGCAGCCGCTGCTGGATGTCCTGTGCGGAGGACATTTCACGGGCGATCTCCGTCTCATAGGCATTGTCGACGAGCCCGAGATAGTACTCCCCCATCGGCTGGATCTTCATACGGAGGGCGAGCGCCTCCTGCCCGCGGCGGAAGATGAGTTTGCGAAAGGCGATCTTATTGCCGCGGATCGCGTCCTGAAAGAGGGCGCGCAGGGCACAATAGGCACATTTGACCCCCTCCCCGCAGTGTTCCTCTTCCCTGCATGAGATGGCGTCCGCCAGCGTCCCGCGCTCCTTCTCCGCCCCGAAATAGGCGCGGAAAGCACGGTTGCAATATCTGACCCGCAATGTCCCGTCCACGACAATCGCCGCCGTCGGGATGGTTTCGAGTATTTCCTTATACAGATTCGGCATTTCAACCTCGATACATTCTGAGTCCCCGCACGATACGGACACGGAGCTCCTCCGCGGGGATGAGCTCGCCGTCGAGCTGGACGCTCTTTGTCCCCTCGGGGCGGATGACCGCCTCTTCGCAGAGCACTCTGTGATAGATTTTATTTTTATGTAGCTTGCCCCGCATGAGTTTGATGAGATAGATGGGCAAAAGGATGCACTTGGGGCAGTCGACGGCGATGAGATCGATCTTGCCGTCGTCGATGACGGCGGGCGGGCAGATGGGGATGCCGCCGCCGAACTGCGTCCCGTTGCAGGCCGCCGCGATGAGGACGGAATACTCCTTCTCTTCCCCGTCCGCGGTGATTGTCATCTTCACGGGCTTGTATTTCATGAGCGAGATGAGAAGGCTCTTAAAATAGGAACAGCGCTTTCCTTCCGCCTTCTTCCGTTCGATCCGCTCGAGGATATCGACGTCGATGCCGAGCCCCGCGATGTTGAGGCTCCGCCGCCCGCCGCCGCAATCGAGAAAGTCCGTCGGCTTGGGCTCGGTGGAGAGGATGAGGTCGACCGCCGCCTCCCCGAAGGGGATCTTTGCAACCGCCGCAAAATCGTTACCCGTCCCCGCGGGGATGAGCCCGAGCGTCGTCCGTGCGGGGTCTGCAATGCCCGAGAGAACCTCGTTGAGGGTCCCGTCCCCGCCGACGGCGATGACCGTCGTCTCCCCGCTCTCCGTGAGGCGCCGTACTTCTCTTCCGATATCGCCGCACGCCGAGGAGCGGAAGACGTCGTAGGCTGCGCCTGCGGCCTTCAGCTTTGCCTCCGCCGCGGCAAGGACTTTTTCTCCCTTCCCCGATGCGGGATTACAAATGAGGTGTAACATGGGAATATTATACAACAACTTCCGCGAAATTGCAAGAGAATCGGCATTGTCATTTGCACGCAGCTTTCCCGCCCTGTATTCCTTGCCCACCCCCCTACCCGTTGCGGCGGCAGGGACCGCCGCAACCCCTTCGGCGAGGCCACGCCTCATGTCGCGGCGCCGCTCACAGTGCAC
>CANQLW010000039.1 GCA_947624805.1 uncultured Clostridia bacterium
AATTGAGTCGCCCTACTTCGCCCTGACGGGCTCGTGCCGCGCTTAGTGCAATAGAACGCGCGCGGGGCGGCGGAAGTGAATTCCGCCTAAGGCACGTTAATTGGAATGAACCCCCTCCCCTACCCCTCCCCCTTAAAAAGGGGGAGGGCGGGGGAAGCGGCGCCTCCATCCCGCGCGCATTATGCCCCCTCCTGAGGAGGGGGGTAGGGGGGTGGGGATCATGCGCCGCACTATGCGGTGGAAGCGGGGCGGTCGCTGAGTTCGGCGAGGGCGAGGAAGACGCCGTAGAACATCGCGGGGCCGAAACTGAACATATGGCACTCCACAAGGCTCGTCAGAAGCAACGGCAGAATGCACAGCGCGATCGTCGTCTTCCAATAACTCGGGCGGCGGAAGATCATGATGACCGTCTCCGCCCTGTGCCAAAGATAACAAACCAATCCGAAGATCCCGCACGCCGCCATCATCTGGATGATCGTATTATGGTAGCGGGGCGGCAGGAAGGCGTCCGAGGAGAGCGCGCCCCAGCGGAAGGCGGTGCATTGATAGAACCCGACGCCGAAACAGGGCGCAGAGAGAAAATGCCTCCAGCCCTCCTGATAGATCGGCTTTCTGTTGTTGGACGGGTCATCGCCGAACGTCATGTCGATCGCGCTCTTGAAGATCTCCACGATCCTCTCCCAGAAGACTGCGGCGAGCACGATCGCGGCTGCAAGAGAGACGCCGATCACGATGCCGTGAGCGATCCGCTCCTTCTTCTTGCAGACGACGAACATCACGACGAGCGCGGCGAGATAGACGGCGCCCCCGAAGAGGATGCTGCTGCGACTCTGGGTGAAAATGAGCCCCGCCGCCAGTACAACGGAGGCGCAGGTATAGAGCCAGCCATGCTTTTTGGTCGCGGCGAGGTACACGGCCGCGGGCATACAGCAGGCGATGATGCAGCCGAGGTTGTTGTACATCCCCCAGCCCGTGATGAGGACGCCGCGGTTCAGTCCCGCCTCGCGCCCCGTTCTCACATACATCCCGATGAGCTCCGCGATGACGCCGAAGCCGATGATCATAAAGACGTGGGCAAAATACGCCGCGTCCCCCTTTTTCCAGTCGATCCCATAGAGGAAGAGAAAATACAATCCGCCAAGCGACGCCGCGACGGCGAGCCCAAAGACTGCCGTCCTTGCACTGTAATGCCCGCTGAAGATGCCCCCGAGCACGAGGGAGAGGGTGAGGACGAGGAAGCCGAACCAGAGCGCGGGCGCACGGCGGGTCTTTCTCACGGTGATGAGACGGGCGGCGAGGAAGAAAACTGCGACAACAATCAAAAAACCGACCTGTAACACGAAGGCGGGGTCGTAAAAGGACGAGGGTCTCTCCGCGCCGGGCGGGAAGAGGGCGGGATTGTTCTCGTAGGAAACAGACATATAACAGCAAAGGCAGATGGGAAGAACGCCTTTGAGATCGTCACAAAAGAGGATATGAAGGATCCCGAGCGCCAGAAAGAGATAGAATACGGGAAGTTCGAGCGAAAAAAGATTGGAGCATACCATCAAGGCGACGGCAAGCAATGCCGCCCAGACGGACCCGAGGAAGGTACGCAAAGCGCGCACGAATCCCATCTCCCCGATTTTTTCAAAGCACTCGATCAACATATCGCTATTATAACCTATCTTTCCCCCGATTGCAACCCTTTTCCCGACAAACGTCGACAATTTGCGACGGCTTTTTCAAAGGTCCGTCGTCTCCTTATAGAGCTCGCTCTTGGGAACGCCGCGGTCGCGCGCGGCACGTTTGAGCGCCTCCTTTTTATCGAGACCCTGCCGCATATAGTACAGAACGTGCTCCCGTACGGGGAGAAGGGCGAGGGGATCCTGCCCCTCTTCCGCGCCTTTGACGACGAGGACGTACTCCCCCCGTTTCTCCCCCGCGAGCCCCTCCGAGAGGCGGAAGGGTTCGGCGCTCTCATGGATCTTGGTGATCTCCCGTACGGCACAGGCGTCCCTGTCCCCGAATGCCGCGTACAGATCCCCGATGTCCTTCTCCACATCCTGCGGAGCGGAGTGGAAGATGAGCGTCTCGCGGGCAGAGGCGTAACGCTCCAGAAGCGCGGTCCGCTCCTTCTTCTTTTCGGGGAGAAAGCCGAGGAAGGTGAACCTGTCCGCGGGGAGCGCGGAGAGGATGAGTGCGGAGAGGGCGGCATTAGCCCCCGGCAGGACGGTATATGGCTCCCCCGCTTCCCTCAAGATGCGGCACACTTCCCGCCCGGGGTCGGAGATGACGGGCATCCCCGCGTCCGAGACGATACAGACGTTCTTTCCCTCCCGTGAAGCGGAAAGGATCTTCTCCGCCGCCTCCCGCTCATTGAATTTATGACAGCTGAAGAGGGGCTTTCTGATCTCATAGGCGGAAAGCAGTTTCAGGGTATGGCGGGTATCTTCGCAGAAGATGACGTCCGCGCCCCTGAGGGCCTCGAGCGCACGCAGCGTGATGTCCTTCAGATTCCCGATCGGCGTTGCGACAAACTGTATCATATCATATCCCCCTGAGATCGTTTGATAGGGTGGGTAAAATTTCTATCCCCGCCTTTCCGCCCTTGACCGCGCCGATGAGGGCACAGTAGGGCGCATCCCCCGCCCTCCCCGCGACGAGTTGCAGCCTCTTTGGCTCCAGTCCCGCGGCGTGGAGGGTATAGAGGACCTCGGCGAGCCTGTCCGCGCGGTGCACGAGGGAGAACCTTCCCCCGAATTTCAGACACCGCCGTGCGCTGCCGATGAGTTCTTCCAAGGTGAGCGAGAGTTCTTTGCGGCAGAGCGCTTTCCTCCCGTCCGACTGCTCAAATCCGCCCTTCTCATAGGGGGGATTACAGAGGATCAGGGAGAAATACTCCGTATAGGCGGGCGGAATGTCCTGTACACGCATATTCTCCACATGAAAGACCTCTTCAAGACCGTTCAGCGATACCGTCTCTTTGCTCATTTCGGCGAGTTCCTCCTGCATCTCGAAGAGGGTGACGGAGGAGATCCCCGCATTCTCGGCATAGAAATGCAGCCCGACGATGCCGCTCCCCGCACAGAAATCTGCGACCCGCTCCCCCTTTTTTGCTCTCTGGAAGCGCGACAAAAGGACCGCGTCCGAAGTGAAGCGGTAGAGCTCGGTATCCTGCACGATCTTGTATCCTCCGACAAGGAGGGATTCAACAGTTCTCATCGGTTTCAAAGGGATTGGGGCAAGCGGTCATCCTGACCCCGAGGCTTGCCGAGGGGGAGGGATCCCATGTACGGAGTCCGAACTCTCATCTGTGGGATCCTTCGGTCGCTTCGCTCCCTACTTCGTCGCTACGCTCCTCGTGCCGCGCTTGGAGCAACAAGAATGCGCGCGGGGCAGGATGACCAGAAGACGGTCATCCTGACCCGTAAGGATCGTCCATCAGGTTTTTCCATTGCGGATTCATGCTTTCGATCAAATCGATCTTTTTTTGCCTTGTCTTCCGCTTCAGGGATTTCTCTCGCGCGATCGCGTCATTCATATGTTCAAAGCATTCATAATAAACCAGCTTGTTTAGGTTATAACGCTTTGAAAATCCATCGTGAATTTGAGTGAGATGCTCAAAATAGCGCCTTGTAATGTCCGAAGTCACGCCGATATACAGCACTCTATTGTATTTATTTGTCAGGATGTAGATATATGGCATTTTTACGCCTCTGTTTTGTTCATGGGATCCTTCGCTACGCTCAGGATGACCAGAGGGCGGGGCAGGATGACAGGGAGCGCTTTCCCTGTGGGATCCTTCGGTCGCTTCGCTCCCTACTTCGTCGCTACGCTCCTCGTGCCGCGCTTGGAGCAACAAGAATGCGCGCGGGGCAGGATGACCTGTTTTACCTTGTGTCGGACTTCGTATTGTGGGATCCTTCGCTACGCTCAGGATGACCGTAAAGAGCAAAGGGCTCGGATAGGAAAAAAGCGCGGGGGTGCCGCGCTCTTTTGGGGTTTGTTTGCTTATTCCGCTGTGATCGCGCCGACGGGGCAGCCGTCTTCGCAAGCGCCGCAGTCGATGCAGACGTCGGGATCGACGACATAGGTCGTGTCACCGGGAGCGATCGCATTGACGGGACAGGTGTCCGCACAGGCGCCGCAGGAAACGCACTCATCCGAAATTTTATGAGCCATCTTGGTTCCCTCCATATAAAATCTTACCCGTATTATATCATACTTTTCGCGCGAGGTAAAGACTTTTTCGGCGGTTTTTCACTCATTCTTCGGAATTTTCGTCGTCAGAGTCGTCCTTTGCGGAGGATTGTCCGCGTCGGAAGCGTATCTCTGCAAGGGGGAAATCACGGAAGATGAGCGCTCCGTCCTTCTCGATCTTGACGCGGATCTCCATTTTCAGCATATTCATCGAGATCACGACGCCCTTCCCCTCGGGCGTGGAAACCGTCGCGCCGAGCTTGGGCATCTGTTTGCAGGCGGCGGCGTAGTACTCGTCCTCATAGGCAAGGCAACACATGAGCCTGCCGCACAGCCCCGAGATCTTCCCGGGATTGAGGGAGAGCCCTTGGTTTTTCGCCATTTTGATGGAGACCTTTTTGAACTCGGGCATGGCGCCTGCACAGCAGCAGACCCGTCCGCAGGGGGCGATGCCGCCGAGGATCTTCGTCTCGTCACGGATCCCGACCTGCTTGAGCTCGATCCTCATATGGAAATAGGATGCGAGGTCCTTGACGAGCTCACGGAAATCCACCCTGCCGTCCGCGGTAAAGGTGAAGATGACCTTGCTCCCGTCGAAGGTGAATTCGCAGTCGATGAGCTTCATCTTGAGCCCGTGCTTTTCGATCTTCTCCTTACAGACGCGGAGCCCTTCGCTGCGGCGTTCCTCGCGGCGCCTTGCCGTCTCCTCGTCCTGTGCGGTGGCGACGCGGATCACGGGCTTCAAGGGGCTGATGAGCGCCTCGTCGGGCACTTCCCGCTCGGGTTCTGCGACAAAGCCGTATTCGAGCCCGCGCGTCGTCTCCACGATGACGCCCTGTCCCTTTTTGAGTTCGAGCCTCCCCGCGCTGAAATAGTAGGGTTTGCACACGTTTTTGAATTTTATGACGACAACCTTTGCCATTTTTCTCTCTCCTTTCCGAGACCGATCGCAAGCGCGAGGGCGCACCGCGAGAAATTTGCATTAAAATACATATCCTTCTCCGCCTGTTCCACGAGGGCGAGCCCCGCGATCGCCGCGCCGACGGGATAAAGGGACGCAACGCGCGCAGACTCCCGATAGGCGGCATACTCCCCCTTCCCGCTCCCGATGAGCATCACGTCCCGCAGGATCAGGCGCACGGCGGCGAAGAACCCGCCCGCGTCCTCTTTGTCCGTGAGACTGCGGCAGAAGGCCTCTGTGTCCTCTCCGAGCAGAAAGCGTTTCGCGCGTTCGAAATCCTTTCCGCCGCCCGCGAGGAGATTTTCCGCCGCCGAGAGCGACCCGCCGCAGGCAGCGGCACAGGCGGGGATCTCCACCCTCTCCCCGTACATCCTGACGAGGGCGGCACGGACGGCCTCCTCCGCAAACGGGGGCTCGGCGATGAGTTTGACCCTCGAGCGGACGGTGGGGAGCACGGCGTATTCATTCACCGCGCCGAGGAGGAAATACACCCCCGCGGGGGGCTCCTCGAGCACTTTCAGGAGCTTATTCTGCACGAGCGGCGTCGCCGTGTGGAAGGAATCGAGCACGAACAGCTTCTTGTCCCCCTCCACGGGGCGCAGAACGCTCTCGTCCACGATCCCCGCCGCCCGTTCCGCGGTGAGCTTTCCGCCCGCCTCGGGATAGAAAATACAGTCGAGATGATGTTCTTCCAAGATGAGTTTTGCGGCACGGGAACCCTCTTCGGCGCCGAAGAAGGCCGCGGCGCATTCCCTGAGCAGGGCGCGGAGATACTTGTCATCGGGGAAGACGACGAGCGTTGCGTGCGAGCACTGTCCCCGTTCCGCGTCCGTGCGGATGCGGCGGTATGCAGATGTACTGCGCAAAAGCTCTCTCATATGCCCTCCGAATAGATGGGGATGACCCCCTCCCCGCCCGCCTCTCCGCGCGGCAGGGGAAGCAATAGCTCTGTGAGCCGTGTCAGCTCTTCCTCCCGCGTGCAGGGGGAGAGATAGAACAAAAGATAGTTTCCGTCGTTGAACTCGGGATATACGCCCGCCCCTTCGAGCGTGCGCTCTGCCTGTCCCGCCTGTGCTCCGAAGCAGACGAGGATCTTCGTCCAGTCGTCGTTTCTGACCGCGCCTAACCTCTTCTTGCAGAGGAGCGCCGCCCGCTCGATCGCCTCGTTCCGCGGGAACTTGACCGCTTCCTCGACGCTCGCCATGATGGGATAGGAGGGAGAGGTCGTACGGAAGGTCCTCACCCCCTCGAAGAGCGCGTCCGCAAACATCTCCGTCTTGGCGGAGACGACCGCCCCCTGCGTGAGCGCGGGAAGGGACTTATGGACGCCGTCCACCCACATATCCGCAAACTTCCCCGCGTAGACGTCCGTAAAGTGCAGGTGCGATCCGTGGGCGCCGTCGATGACAAGGGGCTTGGCATGGTAGTTGCAAATTTCCCTCGCCTCGGACATGGGTGCCAGAAATCCATAGTAATCGGGGGAGGTGAGAAGAAGCGCGTCCGCCTCTTTGACGGCGGTTTCGATCTCCTCCGCCGTCGGCTGCTGCGGGATGCCCTTCACCAAAGTCTTGGGGATGATCACGGGAGAGAGCCCGAGCACGCGGCAAGCATTGAAGACGCTCCTGTGCGAAGAGACGGGGACGGCGATCCGCGTCGCCCCCTCCCGTTTGAGGGCATAGAGCATCGAGAAGATGCCCGACGTGCTCCCGTCCGTGAGAATAAAACTGCGGCGTGCGGCGAGGATCTGCGCAATGTCCCGCTCCGCCGCCGCGATCACGCCACGGGGAGAGAGAAGACTGTCCGAATAGACAAGTTCGGTGATGTCCTCCCCCGCGCGCTTATGTCCCGGCGTATGGAAGGAGATGTGCTCCCCCTGCGCCGCAAGCATATCACGAATATGAAGGTTCATAGGTGTCGAGAAGATAACAGATGAGGGCGAATCCTTCGTATTTCGTGTGTTCGTAATCCTCATTGTTGTCGAAGAGCAGCAGGGTGACCTCGGTCGTGGCCTCCTCCCCCGCGCTGTCACGGTAATAGAAAAGATTTCTCAGGCGTGAGAGCTTTCCGAGCGAGATCCCGACGGGACATCCCTCTCCCTCCGCCTCGGGCCGATAATATTTCAGGGAGAGCCCGCCCTTGTCAAACGCTTCCTGCGTCCTGAGATAGTTCTCCCTGAGCGCGATGACCCGTTCCCGCTCGAGCGCGAACCCCGCCTCCTTCTGTGCATCCGTCTTAAAGCGCTTATCCCCCGCGGTGATTTCGGCAAAACTCTGCCGCACGGCCGCCTCGTCGGGATCGGAAGCGTTCAGATCTTCGCCGAAATACCCGGCAAGATACCGCCTTGCATCCTGCAACAGCACGGGGATGTCGTAGAATATTTTGACACGGTTCTCCGAGTCGCTGAACCCCATCGCGCAGACCTGTTCGAAGGGGCTCGGCGTGTCCTCCTCGGCGGAATAGGCGGAGACGAACATCGCGCTGCCCTCGAGTACACCGCGGCGGGCGATGAATGCCTGATCGCCGAGCACGCCCGATTGAAAGTTGTTTGACCGTACCGAGAGGACCTGATAGGAGAAGCGCTCTTTGAGGCGGTCCGGAAGGCGGTCGCTCTCCGTGGCGGGGATGAGCCCGCCGTAGCTGTAAATATCATATTTCTGTGCGACGGTCGGGCGGGTGGAAATGACGGTGAAAAAGACAATGAGCGCCGTCACGGCCGCGGCGATCGCGCCGATGATCTTGAACCAGTCGTATGAGAGAAGCGTTGCGAGCCTCTGTTTTGTGACTCTCGCGTCCATCCTCTGCTTTACTTTTTGGGTTTCATCGTGGGGAAGAGCAACACGTCGCGGATGGTCGGGCTATCCGTGAGGAGCATGACGAGCCTGTCCACGCCGAGCCCCAGCCCGCCCGTGGGCGGCATCGCGTGCTCGAGTGCATCGAGGAAGTCCTCGTCGACCTGTGCATTCGCGCCCGCAGCGCGCTTTCTTGCCGCCTGTTCTTCCATGCGGCGGCGCTGGTCGATGGGATCGTTGAGCTCGGAGAAGGCGTTCCCCATCTCCATCCCCATGATGAAGTACTCGAAGCGTTCCGTCATCGAGGGATCGTCGGGTTTGCGCTTGGCGAGCGGGGAGATCTCCACGGGATATTCATAGATAAACGTGGGCTGGATGAGCTTGTCCTCGACATAGGCGTCGAAGAACTCCGCGAGGATGTGCCCCTTGCTGTCCTTGCCCTTTTCAAGTTCGATATGATGCTCCGCGGCGAGCTTTTGCGCCTCTTCGTCCGTCTTCACGAGCGAGAAATCGACGCCCGAGTACTTTTTCACCGCCTCTGTCATCGTGAGCTTTTCCCACTTGGAGAAATCGAGCGTCACGCCCTGATAGGAGACCGTGAGCGTCCCGCACGCCTCCATGGCGACGGTCTTATACATCTCCTCGACGAGGTCCATCATCGCGTGATAGTCGGAGTAAGCCTCATAGATCTCGACGGTGGTGAACTCGGGGTTGTGCTTTGCGTCCATCCCCTCATTGCGGAAGATCCGCCCCATCTCATAGACTTTGCCGAACCCTCCGACGATGAGCCGTTTCAGATAGAGCTCCGTCTCGATCCTCAGATACATATCGAGGTCGAGGGCATTGTGATGGGTCTTGAAGGGCCGTGCGTCCGCCCCGATCTCGAGGGGGAGCAGGATGGGCGTGTCCGCCTCCATATAGCCGCGGCTGTCGAGGAATCTGCGGATGCCCGATATGATCTTGGCGCGTTTATAGAATGTCTCCCGCACGTCCTCGCTCATGATGAGGTCGAGGTGGCGGAGGCGGTATTTCGTGTCGATGTCCTTGAGCCCGTTGAACTTCTCGGGCAGGGGCAGGAGCGCCTTGGAGAGCATGATGAGCTCGTTCGCGTGGACGGTCACTTCGCCCGTCTGCGTCTTGAAGACAAATCCCTTGATCCCGACGATATCGCCGATGTCGAAGTCCTTTTTATAGGCGGCATAGACGTCCTCGCCGACGTCCTGACGGGTCACATAGACCTGAATGGAGCCCTTGGCGTCCGAGATGTGAGAAAAGGACGCCTTCCCCATGATACGGCGGGACATGAGACGGCCTGCGATGCATACCGTCTTGCCCTCGAAGGCGCCGAAGTCCTCCTTGATGTCCGCGGAGAGCGCATCGACGGGATAGGACGTGATCTTGTAGGGATCGTGCCCCTCGGCTTGCAGTTTTGCGAGCTTCTCGCGGCGGACTCGCGCCTGTTCGATCAGCTCTTCTTCCGTTCTGTTTTCTTCCATATCCACCCTTCCGTCACTCGATCGCGAGGATTTTGAGGCAATAATCGCCGCTCGGGGCCTTTACCGTCACCGTCTCGCCCTTCTTGTGGTGAAGGAGCGCGGCGCCCACGGGGGATTCGTTGGAGATGATGTTCTTCATCGCATCCGCCTCCGTCGTGCCCATGATCGTATAGACCGCCTCTTCCTCCATATCCTCGTCATAGACGGTGACCTTGGAGCCGATGTGGACGGCGGTGTTGTCGTCGTTCTCCTCGATGATCACGGCGTTTTTGATCTTATAGTCGAGTTCGAGGATCTCGCCCTCGTTCGCCGCCTGTTCGTTGCGCGCCGCGTCGTATTCGGCGTTCTCGGAGAGATCCCCGTGGCTGCGTGCTTCCTGAATGCGCTCGACGATCTCCGCCCGCTTGACTTTGGTGAGGTATTCGAGTTCCTTCACCGCTTCGTCGTACCCTTTTTTGGTCATGAAAAACTGATCTGCCATGTTCTTAACCCCTTTTGACGGCGATCCGCCGCTCTTGATGATAAACGATACCGTGATTCCCCCATTGCTCGGAAACCACGGTAGCCCTTTACATTGTTCATTATATCCCTTTCCGCCCCGTTTGTCAACCAACTTTTCACCTCACCGCCGTTTTTTAGGCTGTTTTTCGGAATTCCGTGGGTGTAGCGGTTGCTTTTTTCGCCTTTGTCCTGTATAATAGAGCTATGTTTCGCATCTGGGCAAAAATTTATCGCAACGATCGGATCGATTCGCAGACGGTGTATGAGTCGGAGAGGAAGTTCACCTACTCGGAATTTTTTCGGTACCTGAGCGAGATCTGCTCTTCGCTCGACGTCCCGACGCCCGTCCTGTTGAAGCCGCACATCTTTCAGTATGCCAAATTCAACCATGTCGTCTTCCGCCCGTCCGACTTTATCGAGAAGGTGAATTTCCAGAAGCTCGTGCTCGAAAATATCTCATAAAATCCCATACAATGCAAATACTGCCGCCATGAAACATACAACGTGGATCATGTGCGGCATTCTGATTTTATACGGGTTGTTTGCGAGCGTCTTTGCGCTCTCGGGCTTTGACCTTCTCATGCTTTTGACGGCGGGGCATGTCTATGTCTACCGCGCGGCGCTCTCGCTCACGGGCGTTGCCGCCGCATGGCTCTTATTCTGGCTCCTCGCCTTCCGCCCGACAAAGTTTTTATCGTAACCCCCCGACATGGGACATTCCGCCAAAGGCCTTCCCCCATCACTAAGGGATGCCCCTTCGAAGGGGACGATCTGATTACCAGTCCTGCTTTTTGAGGGATTTGTCCTTCACGTCGTCATAAAAGGAAAAATACTGCGCCTTCCACTCGGTCGGAGAAAGCGGCTTCTCCTCGCTCCGCGCATAGGCAAGGTATTCCTCCAGCTCCTCGGGCGTGAAATCCCCCTCCGAGATCTCATCGTACTGCTCAAACAGCTTCATGATCTCATACTGCGACATCGCTCCACCTCTCCACGGTCGGATCAAAGTTATCAACAGGTCGATTGTTGATAAGTGGAAAACCGTTTTGTTTTCCGTATCTCCCGTTTCGGCGTCATTATACCACAGCGGGAAAAAGTTGTAAATCATTTTGCTTGAAATTTTCATCAAACGATTGACATTCACAAAATCGCGTTGTATAATAAAGTGATTCAGGATATTAAGCGAGGCAAAAAACGAATGGATTCGTTGGAAGAGAGAGTGATCACGGCGTGGGTGGAACTCACGGGGGCACTGAAAAACACGCGTATTACGCAGGGCATGATCTATAACGAGGCGATCATCATGAATATCGTCTATCATAAATACATGGAGGACGGCGAGGGGCTGACTTCTTTTAAGGAGATCGTACGGCGGACGCAGATGCTCAAATCCCTCGTGAACAGGACGATCGACTCCCTCGTCAAAAAGGGGTATCTCGAGAAGGTGGACGGAAAAGACAAGCGCACGACCTTTGTGAAGGCGGCGAATCTGGATGATTTTTTGACGGAGCATGACAAAACGCTGTCGCTCGTGCGCGGGATCATCGAGACGATCGGCACGGAGGATGCAGAAGCGTTCGTACGGGTCGCCGACAAGATCTCCGCTGCCGACCCCCTGAAAACCGGCGAAGAGTAAAATCACCCGACTTCGGTCGGGTTTTTCTTTGCGTTTTTTATAGAACATTATCCTTGAGCACGTTGCTTCCGCGTCATCCTGAGCGGAGCGAAGGATCCCCTTGAACGGAGTCCGACCCTTGCCCCCCTACCCTACCCGTTGCGGCGGCAGGGACCGCCACAACGGGTAGGGGGGGTTCCGATCCACCGATGCCGTAATTTACCTTGCAACGCGAAGCGCGCTCATTAAAAGGTCAAAATTCTGCTCTTTTGCCTTTTTATAGCACATGAAGATGTCGACGAGCGGCCAGATGCCGAGCGTAAGTCCCCCCACGAGGAGCTTTGCGACTCCCATGCCCGTATCGCCGATATAGAATCTGTCGACGCCGAATCCGCCGAGGAAGATCGAGAACAACAGCACCGTCATCGGGTTCTTGAGCGGGACCATGCTGAGGGCGGTATAGCAACCCGCGCTCGCCTTCCCCAGCGCATAACGGAACGCCGGAACTTTCTCCTCGGGAATGAAGGACTTGAAATTCATGAGGAGCATATCCGCCTTATCGGGCGACAGTCTGCCCTTTCCGCCGTCCCCGGGCGTCTCTTCCTCAGGCGCGGCCTCCTCACCGACAGGTTCGCCCGTCATGGAGTCATAGGCGTATGCAGCATAGCCGTATGCGGGGGCGGGCTTCTTTTCATCCTCCTCCTTGATTACAAAGAAGCAAACAAAATATGCAACTGCGATCAGAACGGCGAAGATAAAGGGAAGATAGGCAAATGTAATGAAGGTTCCGCTCATTGTGCCGTCGCAAACCGCCGTGAAAATGATCCCCTCGAGCATATAGAGGAAAGAAAAGACGGTGCTGACGATCACGCTTACCATGGTGATGGCCTTGTTTTTCTTTTTGGGCAAGAGGAGAAAGGACAGGACGTTGCCGACGATCAACGCGATCGATGCAAGCAACTGAAGCAAGCATAAAAGACCGATCAGGACTGCGCCCCACTGAAAGGACCTCGTAATCAGAGGACTGCTGAACTTGAGCATCGTAAAGCCGCTTTCGGTGACTACGTCCCCGCCGATATAGTACCCGTAAAGATACACACTCTCCTCCCCCACGATCAGGAAGTAACAAAGCGCAAAAAGCATCATGATGCTCGCAAAAAATGCAATGCCCGACAAAATTGCCTTCTTGGGCGAAAACTCCTTCGGAACTGTACCGGCCATTTCATATCCTCCGTAAATTCATACAAGTATTTCTTGTATTTTAATTATATCAAAGGATTTCTTTGTCGTCAAGTGTTTTCTCAGAAATTCTTGTATAATATAAGAAAGAGTACATTGTATGAAAAACCGTCTTCGTGAGCTGCGAATAGAGCGCGGGCTTCGGCAAATCGATGTTGCCAGACAACTTGGATTCAGCGCGCAATCGCTCGGGTATTATGAAAATTGGGTCAACAAGCCCGATCCCGAGACGTTGATACTGCTTGCCGATTTTTATGAAGTGAGCATCGACTATTTGCTTTGCAGGGAAGACGAGTACGGGACGATCTCGACGAACGCGCCGGAGCGATATACCGCAGACGAGATGCAGTTGATCGATCTCTATCGAAGCCTCTCCTCCGCAGAAAAAGAGCTCGCCGTGAAGACCCTGCGGGCATGGAAAAATTGATCCCGAAGAATGGAGTCCGAAAAAAGCTCCCCCTCCCCCCGCGTCATCCTGCCCCGCGCGCATTCTTATTGCTCTAAGCGCGGCACGAGCGGCTTTGCCGCGAAGTAGCGTAGCGAAGGATCCCCTTGAACGGAGTCCGACAGAGCTCCTCCTTGGGGAGGATCCTTCGATCGCTACGCTCCTCAGGATGACGCCAATAGAACGCGAGACTGAGGCGGGGATCTCGGCGCCCCTGTAGGGGAGCTGGCGCGCGTAGCGCGACTGAGGGGTTTTGAGAACCCTATCCCCCCCGCTTCGCGGGTATTCCCCATCGGGAGGGAGCCAAGAATATGTTGGGGCATAATCCCCGCCCCCTGTCACTAACGTGACATCCCCCTCCCCAAGGAGGGGGTATTTTTCGAACATATAGCAAAAGACACTTGCGATGCAAGTGTCTTTTTGGATTGAATCCGGCAACTACCTATCCTCCCGGGCCGTTAGGCCAAGTACTTTGGGCGTGAGAGAGCTTAACTTCTGTGTT
>CANQLW010000040.1 GCA_947624805.1 uncultured Clostridia bacterium
TGAATACCTCACCGACGAGCCGCCCTACAAAAAGATCTCGGGCTATTGCCGGACAGACAAGCTCGTCTTTGTCGATTACGTCCCCGCCCGCCCCTATCTCAGACGGGAGGTCACACTCTCCTATTCCCTTCCACAGAGCGGGACGCTGAGCGGCTCCTTCTCGACGGTGGAAAAGAGCTTTCTCTACTACGGCCACCGCTACGAGGGCACACAGCTCTACTATTATGTCCTCTCGGGCGACACCTTCGGCTATGTCCCCGCCGACCGTGAGCTCGAATACGACCTGAATACCGACTATCTCGACTACCTCGCATCTGTCGATGCCGCGGGCAAGGCGGGCGGCGCGCTGTCCCCTGCCGCGATCGCCGTGATCTGCATCGCCTGCGTCGCCGCCGTCGCGATCGCCGTCTTCGTCGTACGGGGCAAAAAGCCGCCCGTCTTCGAGGAACAGACAGAGCTCTGAATCCCCCTTTGCCCCCTGTGCCGCACGAGCGCCTGTTCCCGCCCGCTTTCAAGCGCCGTGAGAAGTTTCTCGAACAGCCCTCCCGTCTCCCGCTCGAAGCGTTCCCGCGTCCACCCGCCGAGCAGAAGCGCGGAGGCTGTTTTTTTGAGCAGAGCCGCCTGTTTACGGAAGTAGTTCCGCTCCGAACAGGTGAGCTTCATGTCGGAGAACTTCTCGCGGAGCACCTTTTTCCGCCTGAAATACTTGTATTCGAGCAGAAATTGCTCCTCTTCGGAGAGGGAAGCGACGATATCGTCCATGAGGATACGGATCGCATGGAGCGCACGGCAGGTGAAGATACGGGATGCGACCTGCTCCGCGATCTCGTCCGCGGGACGGGCGGAACGGAAGGAGAGCGCCGCCTGATTCTCTACGGACACCGACACGGCCTCCTCGAGCGCCCCGAGCACGGGATATGAATAAAGAATTGCCTTGACATGATCGTATTCCATTTTTGCCTCCTGAACCCCACGGACAGCCGTCGTCCGTTCCGAAATCCGAACGTTTGTTCGTATTTATCTTAACACAGAAAATTGACATACGTTCGCCACTATGCCGAAATTTTTGAAAAAATTTTTTCTCCCCTCCCCCGCCCCTCTTCTTACGGAGCCCAAAAAAGGCTCCCCCTTTTCCTGCGTCATCCTGCCCCGCGCGCATTCTTATTGCTCTAAGCGCGGCACGAGCGGCTTTGCCGCGAAGTAGCGTAGCGAAGGATCCCATAGAACGCAGTCCGAAAAAAAGGCTCCTCCCGAGGAGGAGCTGTCGAACGTAGCGAGACTGAGGTGGGCAATGTTCTAAATCAACGGCGCGTGGCAGGGTTGCCCTGCCGTCCCTTGGCGCCCCCTTGAGGGGGAGCTATCGCGCATTAGCGCGACTGAGGGGGTGTCGTTCTAATCAACGGCGCGTGGCAGGGTTGCCCTGCCGCCAAAATGGGGCTCCCCAAAAAAGACGTAGTATTTTTTGGGGAAAAGGAGCGACCTGCGTTTAAGGCGTAGGTTTTGCACAAGTGCAAAACCTCGCAAACTGCGCAGTGTCGCGACGCGGTACCCTACGGGAACCACAATGTCGGGGAGAGCGACTCTCTTCTCCCCGCGTCATCCTGAGACAGTGAGCATTACGAAGTCCGAATCGTAAGTTCCGAAGGATCCCGAAGAACGGAGTCCGAATTTCAATCCTCGGGATTCTTCGACTCCGCGCTTCGCGCTCCGCTCAGAATGACGCGGTAAAAAAAGGGCGAGCGCGCGGGCGCCGCTTCCCCCGCCCTCCCCCTTTCTAAGGGGGAGGGGTAGGGGAGGGGGTTCGTTCCCTAATAACTTGCCTTAGGCGGAATTAACTTCCGCCGTGGGCGACTCAATTTGGTACCCTACGGGAACCACAATGTCGGGGAGAGCGACCGCGACAGTGACTCAATATCCCAAAAATGCGACATTCCTCGCTTGTATTTGTTTGCGCAGCAAACAAATCAAGCGAAATGAAAAGTACCCAAAGGAAAACCCTTGGGTACTTTGCAAAGGAGGAAAGAAAATTATCTTTCAGGGTGGTCGATCATAAAATTCCGCCGCGGTTTGACGGGTTCTCCGTCTTCGGCGTCCATGTAAGCGCAGCCGTCGTCGTGACCTTCAGACAATCGATGGTGGGCCCGCCCGTCTTGGTCCCGAGGCAGAGCGTGTTGGGCAGGATCACGAGGGAGATCGTATTCTTCCCCGCTTTCAGCGCAGCAGACGTCGTCACGGTCAGGTCGTAGAACTTCATCGACGGGTAATCGTTGGAGCCCTCCACATAGAGGGACTGGTAAGCGATATCGCTGTCGTTGAGCTTGATGGCGAAGCTGGTCGGATCGAGGGTGATCGCGCCGAGCTCGGAACCGAGACGAAGCACGACCGTCCCCGTGGCAGCCTTATCTGCCTCGAACTCGAACGTGATCTCGAGATTCGCCGAATAGGTATATCCGACATAGTAGCCGTTGCTCCAGCCGAGCGCTTTCTGTTCGTCCGTGCCGTCGCCGTAGATCATCTCCACGCCGCCTTGGTCGGAGGAGATCCCCGCGCCCTGCACGCCGTCGAGATCGGTATATTCCGCCTCGAAGGTATAGGTCTGCAACCCGCCGCTCGAGCTCCCGCCTTGGTTTCCGCCTTGGCTGCCCTGATTGTCTTGGGTACCCCCGGACGGATTGTTATTCTCGTCGGGCTTCGTGCCTGTGTTGTCGCAGCCCGCAAATGCGAGCGCCGTGCCTGCCGCCGCAACGACAAGGATCATTGCCAATGCTTTTTTAAGTTTCATGTTCGGTATCTCCCTTTATTTCAGTTTTTTTACCTTTCACATATTTGACGGCCGTGATCGCCGAGAGTGTCGCCGCCGCGGCAAAGACCGCACAATCGGCAACGATCATCCAAACGACCCATGTCGGGATCGTATATCCCCACTCCACGTCTGCCCCGTGCCCGTTCATCGCGGCGGAGTTGGTGACGGTGTAGAGAATATTCTTGACGGCGCGGCGGATGCACGAGACATCCGTACTCGTCGTAGTTGCCTTGGGGGCCTTGCCCGCCGAGAGGTTGAGATCCCCGCCCGCACGGATCATCTGGTCGGTGTCCATATAGGACTTGAGGTTGAAGTCCGTGATGACGGTACCGCGGAATCCCCACTGCTCGCGGAGGAGCTTGGTGAGGAGCGGGTAGCTTCCGCCCGTCCACGTCGTTCCGATACGGTTGAAGGAGGACATCATCCCCGTCGCGCCGCCCTCTTTGACGCAGTGTTCGAAGGGAACGAAATAGTTCTCGCGCATCGCCTGCTCATTCGCCCATGTGACGAGTCCCGTCTCGTCGCGCTTGGTCTCCTGTTCGTTGAGAACGAAGTGCTTGACAAAGGTGTAGATTCCCTTGGACCTCGCGCCCTTCACGACATTCTCCCCCATACGTCCCGAGAGAAGCCCGTCCTCGCTGTAATACTCGAAGTTTCTGCCGCCGAACTGGCTGCGATGCAGGTTGACCGCGGGGGCATACCAGCCCGAGTACGGTCTCCCGTCCCCCTGCTCATCGCCGATGAGTCCCTCGTCCCCGATCATCTCGCCCATCTCGCGGGCAAGTTCTCTGTTCCACGAGGAGCCGAGCACCGTCTCACTGGCATAATAGCAGGTACTGTACACCGCATCATCGCCCATGAAGAGGGCAAATCCCATGGGTCCGTCCGCATCCGTCGTGAGCGGCTTGTCGATCCCCTCGACCGCGAGCGTCCTGAAATTGCCCGTCGCGATGAGATCGACCATCTGCTGCACGGTGAGCTCGCTCAGAAGGGTGTCCCAGAGTTGATCGTCGAAGTCCTTGCCGATGAGATCGGCGAGCTTGACCTCCGTGTCCACGCGGGAGAGCACTTTATTGCTCTGCGCGGGCATCTCCGCCGAGTACCACGGATCGGTATCTTTATCGTTGAGGCTGAAGACCGCATCCTGCACGATCTGATCGGTCGCCTCGAGGTGAGCGGGATCGGAAGCGCCGAGGAGCACAGACCAGTTCTCGAAATTGTTCTTTCTCGACAAGTATTCGGGGATCTGCCCGCTCACGTCGTCGAAGAGATTTTCGATCTGCACGCCCGTCTTTTCGTCCGTCTCGAAGCGGAGATCATGGTCGAGCGTGAAGGTGAATGCGATCGCTCCCTTCTCCGCCCAGCCGTGCGAACCGTCTGCGATATAGAGGGTGTAATCCCCCGCCTCGAGCTCATAGCCCTTGAAGCCGTTGCCGTTCGCATCAGAATAGTCGTAGGACGCCATGTCGCGCACGTCGAGCTCGAGCGTCACGCTGTCCTCGCCGCCCGCGGGGATGAGCGCCGTCTTGCAGAAGTCGCCGAGCACGACCTGAGGTTTCTCGATCCCGCCTTCATAGTAGGGCGCCGAGTACCACAGCTGGACGACATCCTTGCCCGCATATGTCCCCGTATTCTTGACTTTTACTTCAAACGTGAGCTTTCCGTCCGCGGTGAGCGTTGCCTCGTTCTTGTTCTCGGCCTCCCGCGAGAAGGTCGTATAGCTCAGACCGTACCCGAAGGGATAGACGACGTTCTTTTCGTACCAGTCCCCGCCCGCCTCTTTGGCACGGGTCTCGTAGTAGCGATAGCCGAAGTAGATCCCCTCGCGGTATTCCACGGTGTAGAGCTTGGTCTGCTTGCCCTTGTAGGTGTAACGGTTCCCGCTCTCGCTGAGGTTATTCCCGAAGTTCTGCCATGTCGGGTCCTGCCTGAAATCGCGGGGATACGTATCGACCGTCCGTCCCGAGGGGACCACGTCTCCCGAGAGGATTCTCCCGAGCGCGTTCAGTCCCGAGTTCCCGGGCGCCCCGATCCAGAGCGCCGCGGAGATATTATCCTGATAGGCGTAATGGTTCGGATCGTCGAGGAAGCCGAGTTCGAGGGGCGAGGCGCTGTTGATGACGACGATGACCTTCCCGAAGTTGCTGCACGCCTCGGCGAGCATATCCGTCTCGTTCTGGTCAAGCTGGAGATAGTGATCCTCCCTGCTGCGTGCCCCGGGGATGGTCTGGGAAGCGCTCCAGTCGGTGTACGCGGAGCCGTTCCAGAACATACTGCGGGGGAGATCGTACCCCTCGCCGCCGATACGGGAGAGGACGACGATCGCCGCGTCTGCATAATTTTTATAGCTATCCCGCACGTTCTGGGGGTAGGGAAGGGACGCTTCTCCGATCGGGAATCCCGTGAGGACCTGCCCCATCCCGGGCACCTCGGGCCTTCCGTTCCCCGAGTCGCGGCCTTCGTAGTAACTCTTGATCGTGGGATTCGTCTGGAATCCCGCCGCCGCGAGACTGCTGTAGAGGTCTGCGATCACTGCCGAACTCACGCCTGCGTTGGAGCCCGACCCGCCGAGCACGATATTGACGGAATTCTTCCCGAAGACCGTCACCTTCGCGCCCTTGCCGAGGGGGAGGGCGTTGTCCTCATTTTTGAGGAGCACCGTCCCCTCCTCGCAGATCCGTTCGTTGAGCGCATTCGCCGCCTCAAACACCGTCTGTTTGCTGTTGTACTCCGAGGAGTAATAGGTGTACGCGGAGGGATCCCCCTTTTTGAGGTAAACCTCGCTCCCCGAGAGCATCGAACAGACACTATAATAGAGGAAGGAGTTCTGCGTGATCACGATCGAGATCACAAGCACGAGGATAAACAGCGCCGTGAACACGCAGGACCATACAAACAACGGTTTTGTGAGATCAGTCTTTTTTGTCCTCTTCACGAGAGGTTTCCTCCTTTTTACGGGGGTGATTCTTGCAAAGAACGACGCCGCAACCGGCGATCAGGACCGCCGCCATGATGCCGGCGCTGCCGATGCCGATCATGCCGCCGCAGCCGCTCTCTGTACCCGAATTGCCCGTATTGCCGCCTTGATTGCCTTGGTTGCCTTGATTTCCTTGGTTCTCCCCGGGTTGGCTGCCGCCTTCCTCGGCCTCGCCGACATAGAGGGTGAGGGTGATTTCATCCCCTTCCTTGCCGTCTGCATCGGCGCATACGGTGAACGTGTAGATCCCCGCCGTCACGGGCGTCCCCGAGAGGATGCCGTTTTCGGAGATCGAGAGCCCGTCGGGAAGCGCACTGCCCTCTTTCAGGCTGTACTTGATCTCGCCCGCGCCCTGTGCCGTATCGACGTGCGCCGAGTACTCCTCTCCGACCTTTCCGTTCTGGAGGGTATTGGCGTTGAAGGAGAGCCCGACCGTGATCTTGAACTCCGTCTCAACGGGGGTCGTGTAGGGCGACGATGCGACGACCGTGAAGGTATGATCCGTCAAAGTCTCGCGGGGAACACCCACGATCGTGCCGCCCGCCGTGAGCGAGAGCCCGTTCGGGAGCCTGCTCCCGTCCTTGAGTGCATAGGTAACGTCTCCCGACGCCTCCGCCACGGGGAGCTTTTCGAGATAGCTCACCCCGAGCTTGGCGTTTGCAAGCTCTGCCGCCTCAAAGGTCATCGTATGGAAGATGTTGAGTCTGAAGGTGAGCGAAACGCTGCGGAAGCCCTTTGCACTCGCCGAGACGGTGAAGCTGTAGTTTTCGACGACCGCCGTCGGGGTACCCGTGATCTTGCCGTCCGCGGAGAGCGTGAGCCCCTTGGGAAGGAAGCTGCCGTTCGCGAGCGAATAGGTGACATCGGGGATCTCCTCGCCGTCATCGGGATCGGGTTTTACGATCTTTGCGCCCGCAACGGAGAGATCCGCCGCCTCGTTCACGAGGATGGTCCCGAGGTCTTCGCTTTCAGGTTCATAGATGATCGAGCCGTTCGCATCCACGATCGAGAGGGTGAACGTCGCCGTCTTGCTGTACTTCCGGAAGGTCGCCTTGACGGAGAATCTGTAATTGTTGACCGCCTCCGTCGGGGTCCCCGTGATCTTGCCGTCCTCGGAGAGCGTGAGCCCCGCGGGCAGTTCGCTGTCTTCCGCCATGCTGTAGACGATCTCACTGTCATTACTACCGGGATAGAGAGTCGTATTGACCTTCGCCGTCGCAACGCTCTGCTCGAAGGGAAGCCCTACCGTCCCGCTCTGGAGCAGCTTGCCTACATAGGAATCGATGGGATAATAGGTCCCGGGCGGCAGCTGGTTGAGCGCGCTGCTGTGCGCCTGCACCCAGAGGATGTTATGGGCCGCCTTGTAGATCGCCATGCCCGTCGTCGGTGTGGAGTAATTATAACGGATCTGTCCGTAGCCGAGGCAGAGGTCGCCGCCCGCACGGATCATCTGGTCGAAGTTGGAGTACCCCTCGACGAAGGTGTCCGTGACGACCGCGCCGTGGAAGCCCCATTCATTGCGGAGGATCTCGGTGAGGAGTTTGTACTCGCCGCCCGCCCACGTCGTGCCGATACGGTTGAGCGCGGACATGAGCCCGAGTGCCTTGCCTTCCTTCACGCTGATCTCGAAGGGTTTGAGATAGATCTCACGCATCGCCTGCTCGTTGAACCACGTCATGACGCCCGTACGGTCCGTCTCCTGACTGTTGACTGCAAAGTGCTTGACGAAGACGGTGAGCCCCTTCTCCTGAGCGCCCTTGACTTCCGCCGCCGAGATATAGCCCGCGAGGACGCCGTCCTCACTGTAATATTCCCACGTACGCCCGCCGAACTGGTTGCGGTGGATGTTGACGGCGGGAGCATACCAGCCCGCAATCTTGTCGGTGGTGCCCCAAAGGGCGTCTTCGCCGACGACCTTGCCGAAGCGGTAGCAGAGCTCTGTGTTCCATGTGCAAGCACGGAGCAAGACCGACGGGAAGGAGTAGTGCTGGTCCTGCTTGACCTGATAGGGATTGAGTCCGAGAGGGCTGTCGGCGCAAGCCATCTTTTTGAGCCCGAACTGGGCCATATCCCTGCCGATGACGAGGCCGCCCTGCTCGGCGAAGAGCTCGAGCTCATACTTGCCGAACTGGCCGAGGAACTCATCCCACATCGGATCGTCATACTCTTTTCCGTAGAGATCTGCAAGTTTGAGCCCCTTCTGGTTCTTCCCCGACTCATAATCGCCGTAGTTGGGATTGCCGTTCGTCGTCGAAGAATTGGGCCATACAGACGAATAGTAAGGCTGGCCGATATCCTTCTGGGGATCGCGCGTGCTCTGGGGCAGCGGGGATCCTTCGAGCGCCTCGTTCCAGTCCGCAAGCCCCTCTTTGATCGCTTCCGTCGCCGTGAGCCGCTTGTTGAAGACGGGCCATGTGCTCTCCCAGTTGTTGCGGGAGAGATAGCTCTGCCCGAGCTCCTCGGTGATATAGTTGCTGACCTCGTCGAACCTGTTCTCAATCTTGGTGCCCGTCGTCTCGGAGGTCTCGTATTTCACGCCCTCGGCGACGGTATAGTCGACGGAGTGGATCTGTTCATGGGCGTTCTTCATGAGGCGGACGGTGTACGTCCCCGCGTCGAGTTCATAGCCCTTGAAGTTGTTGTTGTTGGCATCCGAATAGTCGTAGGACGCCATGTCGCGCACTTTGAAGGTGAGTTGAAGGGTCTGCTCTTCCTGCGGCGCGAGGAGCTTGGTCTTGGCAAACGCCGCCAGAACGACGTGCGCCTTCTCGATCTCACCCGCCTTATAGGGCGCGGTGTAATAGACCTCAACGACGTCCTTGCCCGCAACTTCACCCGTATTCTTGACCTTGACGTTGAAGGTGATCTTCCCATCTTTGTCGAGCGCCGTGCTTCCCGCGGGCTCGGAGGAGACGAGCGTCTCTTCGAAGGTCGTATAGCTCAGACCGAAGCCGAAGGGATAGACGACATGAGCGGAATACCAGTCCGTCCACGACGTTGTCGTCGTGCCGTGGATATAGTCCTTGCTCTTGCCCGCGCTGCCGCCGCTTGCAGGGTCGAGGTAAGATGTCTTCTCGTCCTCCCCCGCACTCGTGTAGGCGCCCGACTCGGTGTACCCTCTCGTCTCCCAATAGCGGTAACCGACATAGATGCCTTCATTGTAGGTGACATAGTTGTTCCGATACCCCGAGCCCGTGGTGGGTAGATCGGTATAGCGGTTCCCCTTGGTCTCCGTCGTCCCCTCCGTGAGGTAGTTGCCGAAGTTCTGCCATGTGGGATCGAGTTTGAAGTCTCTGACCCACGTGTCCGCGGTACGTCCGCTCGGGTTGACCTTCCCGCTCAGGATCTCCGCGAGCGCACTCATGACGCATCCGCGCGAGAGATAGAGCGCACCCTTGATGTTCTCATGATACCCGTAGTGGTTCACATCGTCGAGGAATCCC
The DNA here is from genome assembly GCA_947624805.1 of uncultured Clostridia bacterium. Taxonomy (GTDB): domain Bacteria; phylum Bacillota; class Clostridia; order Christensenellales; family Borkfalkiaceae; genus Gallimonas. The sequence goes on from CANQLW010000040.1 coordinate 9,224, forward strand.
GTCTCGAAGGTCGAGGGGGTCGCAAGCAGGACGATGACCTTCTGGAAATGCTCTCCCGCGAGTTTGAGGAGGGCCGCCTCGTTGGCATCGAGCTGCAAGTAGTGGTCGTCCATCGAACGGGCGCCCTCGACGGGCTGTGTCGGGGTCGTCGTCGTATCGAGGTATTTTTCGCCGTCCCATGCCATGGTACGCGGCATATCCATGCCCTCGCCCGCGATACGATAGAAGATCACGAGCGCAGCGTCGTTATACTGTTTGAAACTTTCCGTCTCCGTCTGGGTATATTTTGCAATATCCGTCTCGCCCGTGGGATAGCCCGTGGCGATGCCCCCGCGGCTGGTCGTATCGGCGCCCTTGCCCGAACGAGCCTCATCCGCGTAGAAGTTGATCATCTCCCTGTTGACGGAGAATCCCTCCGAGGTGAGCGCGCCCGTAAGATCCCCGAAGAGTTTGGAGTTCTTACCGAGAACGGTGACCTTTGCGCCCGCGCCGAGCGGCAGGGCGTTGTCCTCGTTCTTGAGCATCGTGATGCCTTCCGCGCTGAGCTCTTTTCCCATTGCCTCGGCGGCCTGTGCGAGATCGTTGCGCGATTCATAGTCGGTGACATAGGGCATCGCAGGCGCCGCATCCGCGCTGGCCCGCAAGGCTGTGGGAACACCGACGGAGAGTCCCATAACGGCGGAGAGTGCAAGTCCGACCGTAATTTTTCCGTATTTGGTTCTCATTTATGCCTCCTCATATCCGAAAATATTCTTGTAAGTGAGTTGGATGCTGAGCGCGTAACCGTACCCGTACTCTACCGCCTCCTCCTCGATGTGCTCTTTGACAAGATAGAATTTGAACACTTCGTCCGCCGACGTCCTCGGAAGCTCGAACTTCAGTAGTACGATGTCTCCGTAGTTCTCGACATAGACATCCTGCGTCGCGACAACGCCCTCGCTCGGGCTGTCTCCCGTCGCGATCACGAACTTGTAGTTCGCAGGCGTCGTGTCCGTATTCATGCTCGATGCAAGGTTGATGATCCTGCCATAGATATACGTCTTTCCCGAACCGTCATCCGCGGGCAGGTCCTTGATGGGCACACCGATCCAGCGCGCAGCGTCATCTCTGCCGAAGGCAGATTGCCAACCTTGGAGTGAAGCGCTCCCAAGACCGGGATAGAAGGCGACGCTTCCCCATGTATCGCCGTAAATTCTGTCGGCATCTTTGCCGAGATTCACCTTATCCGTGGCGGCCAGATCTGCGGGAAGAAGGAAAGGATCGCCGTCGGGATAGATTGATGTCGCGATCCCGAGCGCCGCGTCGACGTCTACCGTCCCGCTTCCGCTCCCGCCGAGACTCTCGCGCAAGGACACGCCCCAGTTACAGTTTGAAGGGATTCCGAAGATCGTGAAGCACTTCGATACGACCTCCCCGGGGCCGACTTCGACGATCCCGCTGGTCGCGAGGATCCCGCAATAGGAGGCATAGAACTCGAGCTTGACGCTCGTGGTATTGCTGTGATTTTTGAGGATGATTCTCCCCATGCCGCGTCCTTTGACCTCGAACATCCACTTTGTATTGGGAAGGGTCTCGGTCGATCCGTCCATCTTCTGATCGTTATCGGGGATCCTGAGGGTAAGCCCGCTGAGCCCGTCGAGATCTGGATCGTTGTTCCCGTTTTCGAAGGTGGTGTAATTCCAGATGGTGCACTGGACGTGGTCGCTGCCTCCCAAGCTTTCAGGGTTCCAGACGAGCCTGTCATACGTCGAATAGACGGATGTGTAGGTCGAAGTCTCGGCATCCCCCATCGGGAAGGTGTATTCGTCGACCCCGAGCTCGCCCGCACGGTTGTCCTTCGCCTGATAATCCCAGCCGACGAACGTCATGTTGCTCTGCGGGGCATCCGCCTTGATCGTGATCTGCGTCCCGTATTTGAATGCATACTGAAGGCCTTCCTCGCCCTCTGTCTGGGTGCCCTTCGGGGAATCGGTCGCGCCCGCTTTGATGACGCGCCCGCCGATGACGGTGAGCGGATAGAGGATATCCTCATAGCCCGCGCTCGCCGAGACGTCCTCTTTGGGCATGGTGAAGCAGCTGCCGTTGAGCTCGATCTCGCTGCCGATCGTCCAGCGCGTGAATTCCGTGTGCGCGGGAATGGCGGGCTCAAGGGTGACCTGCGTCCCCGCCTCCGCCTCCGTGATCACGACGCCCTGTGAATTCTTCGCGACGCCGTCCACCACGGTGATCCTGTATTTGGGCACGGGCGAATCGTCCCCGACGACGAGCACAAACTGCCCGTAGATCTCCTCGCTCACGATCGCCTTGATGACGGTCTCGCCGCCGCCTACAAGCGTCACGGTCGCGCCGTCGTTATCTCCCTCGATGGTTGCAACGCTTTCCTCGCTGCTCGTCCACTCGACGAAGTAATCCGCCCCCTCTTCCGCCGTGACGACGGGCGTGAGGGAGAGCGATCTCGCACTCAGATTGGTGGAGAGCGTCGACGTGACGTTGCTGTCATTGTAGCGGATGGCGACAGACTGCACTGCGGGAGTGGGTTCATAATCCGCCGCCGCTTTCTTTGCGATCTTGACGAGCACTTCCGCGCTCTTGCCGCCCGCCTCCGCCTTCGCCTTCATTGCGCCGACGGTCTTGAGTTTCAGAGTCCCTTGGCTGCTGACCGTTGCAACGTCGTTATCGTTGCCCGACCACTTGACAGAGGCCTCTGCATCGTCGTCTTGGATGACGATCGCATCGAGCTTTGCGCTCTCATCCTCGAGATAGACGGTGACGGAGTTCTCCACCACCTTGCCGCCGTATTTGATGACGACCGCCGCGACCTCGGGGGTCTTGCTCTCGGGTGTGACTGTTCCTTCCCTGATGGTGATTTTGACCGTCGCGCTCTTGCCGCCCGCCTCGGCGCGGATCTCCGTCTCCCCCGCAGTCTTGGGGGTAACGACGCCGTCCGCGACCGTTGCGACCGCCTTGTCGCTACTCGTCCATGTGAGCTTGCCGTCCGCATCGTCGTCCTTGATGACGAGAGCATCCAGTGTCACGGCTCCGCCTGCGAGCCCGACATCGAGCGTCCCGCCGACCAGCCTGCCGCCCGTTTTGAGGGTGACGGAATGAACGCCCGCAGTCACCTGCGGCTCTTCGGGCTGATTCTGCCCCGAGTTCTCATCGGGCCCCGCGGGGGTCTTGGTGCACGCGGCAGTGGCGCAGACGCCGAACGCCATGACAGCGCCGAGCATGATCGCCAATAGTTTCTTGCTTTTTCTCACAGATTTCCCTCCGAAAAAGTATGATTCGACAAGGGCAAACACCGCCCTTATCGGCATACCATTTATACCATCTTTGAAATTAGATTTCAACAAAAGTGACTCAAACTTGCAAAAAAGCGGCACAACCTTAAAAAATCAATGAAAAAACCCAAAAATTTTGTAAATTTCTCTCACGCATCGCCCCTCGGCGCCCCTCTCCCCCCTGCGTCATCCTGAGCGTAGCGAAGGATCCCCTCAAACGCAGTCCGAAAAAGGCTCCTCCTCTCCCCCCTGCGTCATTCTGAGGCGCAGCCGAAGAATCCCGAAGAACGCAGTCCGAAAAAGGCTCCTCCCAAGGAGGAGCTGTCGAGCGAAGCGAGACTGAGGTGGGCAATGTTCCAATCAACGGCGCGTGGCAGGGTTGCCCTGCCTAAGCGCACTCAATTTGGCACCCCACGGGAGCCTTAATGTCGGGGAGAGCGATATCGAGCCGCAACTCAATATCCCAGAGGGTAACATTCCTCGAACGTATTTATTTGCGTAGCCCCGCGAGATTCTTCGACAAGCTCAGAATGACGCGCTAACGCGCGGGCGCCGCTTACTCCCGCCCTCCCCCTTGTTTAAGGGGGAGGGGTAGGGGAGGGGGTGTCGTTCCCAAATAACGTGCCTTAGGCGGAATTGACTTCCGCCGTGGGCGACTCAATTTGGTACCCTACGGGAACCACAATGTCGGGAAGAGCGACCGCGACGATGACTCAATATCCCAGAGGGTTACATTCCTCGAACGTATTTATTTGCGGAGCCCCGCGAGATTCTTCGACAAGCTCAGAATGACGCGCTATGGCGCGTCCGCGGGGCGGAGCAAAGAAATCGTTCGAAGCTATAAATAATGTGCCTTAGGCGGAATTGACTTCCGCCGTGGGCTTTGGGCGGCAGGGACCGCCGCAAAGCCCGTCGGCGAGGCCA
>CANQLW010000041.1 GCA_947624805.1 uncultured Clostridia bacterium
GCCTGACGGATCTCGAGCGTCGCATCGCCCGCAAGCTCCGTCTTCATGATCACGGAATCCCCCAAAACGTCGCAGTTGATGCCCTTCACCATGCCCAGCCCGTCGCGGTCAAGGCACTCCGCGATGCGGAGCAGAATGCCGAGCTTCTTCACGATGTCGAGATCTTCATCCGAGACGATGTCCTTATATCTCGCCCACTCGGCGGCGTTGATGTCTTCCTTCCTGTGGCAGCCCGCGACAAAGGCGGCGAGAACGATCTCCCTGTGCGTCGCCCCGTACAGCCCCGCGTTCAGGATCATATACCTGCTGTGGTCCTGATGATTATAATACCTGACGCGAAGCCCCGCGTCGTGCAGGCTCGCCGCGATCTTGAGGACTTTGAGATAGATCCGCGGGAACTTATGGAGCACCCGCAGCTGTTTGAAGAGCTGGATCGCCAGATGAACGGTATGCTCGACGTGCCGCTCGTTGCAACCGTAATACTTGACATGGGTGTTGATGGAATAGCTGAGCACATCGGAAATCGGCCGCTCCATCGTCATAGGGACGGCTTGGTTGAACATGATGCCCTCCCTGAGCCCGCAGCCGCTGACCGTGAAGGATTCGATGTGCAGATAGTCGGTAAACGCCTTGATGATGGCGAGCGCGGCAGGCATGATGTCGGCACGGCTCGGAGAGAGTCCGCGGATGCGCTTTCTCTTCTCCACGTCGAGCACCCGCACCATCTCATAAATCGAGCGGAAATCCTCCGTCATGAACTGATAGTTATGCACCGTGTGCAGAGGGTATTTGCGCACGATCCTGTTCATCTTATAGAGATTGCGGAAAGACCCGCCCACGCCGATCATCTGCGTGTCGGGCTCCACCTCGGAGAGCCATTCGATCTTTTTGAACTGCTCCGTGAAGAATTCTTCGATGCGCGCCGTCTGCTCCTCGGGCGTGCCGTCATCCTTGAAGAGGTCGGTGAGCGTCACCGCGCCGAAGGGCAGGGTGACATATTGCAGAACGCTCCTGCGATTGTAGTAGATGATCTTCGTGCTGCCGCCGCCGATCTCGAGGATGACGCCCTTGGGCACGTCCATCGAATTGATGACGCCGCGATAGACGAGCGTCGCCTCCTGTTCCTCGGAGAGTACCTCCACGCGGATGCCGACCGTAGCCTGTATCTCATCGAGGAAGGAGCGCTGGTTTTTGGCGCGGCGGACCGCCGCGGTGGCAACGGCAATGATGCGCTCCACCCCGCTCGCGTCACACAGCCGCTTGAACGCCTTGAGCGTGCGGATGGTCTCCGCCACCCGTTGCGGCTTCAGAAATCCGTCGCGGTCCATATCCTGTCCGAGGCGGACGCTCTCCTTGAGCTCGTCCACGACGACAAAGTAGTTTTCATCGAACAGCTCGACGATGACGAGCCGTGCCGAGTTGGACCCGAGGTCTATGATCCCAATTTTCTCCATATGTTTTCACCTGTCCGTTCGGGTTTTGCCTATAATACCCGATATTAAGCCATACTACTGCGTATATTGTACCATAGGGTTTTTGATTTGTCCATACCCTTTTTGAAAATATTTCCCTTTCATGGACAAAAAATTAACGGTGTTTGCTTTTTTCCCTTGAAAAAACCGCCGCGCGGAGACGGAAAACGGACAGAAAGATGAGAAAACCCCCGAACAGGGAGGAGAGCAGGGCGGAAGGGAGATGTGCGGCGAGCAGGGAAAAGCCGCCCGAAGAGAGGAGCGCCGCGAGCGAAAGGGGCAATATGCCTTCCCTTTCGAGCAGACCGCTCTTTGCATGGACGGAGAGGGCGGCAAGGGACATGGGGAGGAAGGCGAGGAGGTTCACCCCCTGCGCCGCGCCCTGCCCGACGCCGCAGAAGATGGTGAGAAGCGGGATGAGCGCCGTCCCGCCGCCCATGCCCATCCCCCCGAGGATCCCGCCCAAAAATCCCGAGAGGGCGAAGATGTAAAAACTCACAGGAAGAGCATCCTGATCCCCGCGGCGAGCATGAGCGCCCCGAAGAGGAAATCGAGCGCCCGTGCGGGGAGTCTTCCGAGCAGTTTCGCCCCCACGATCCCGCCCCCGACCGCCCCGACCGCGGCGGGAAGGAGCACGGAGAGCGGGACGAGCGAGGAAGCGACATAGACGGCCCCGCTCAGGACGGTTGCGGGGAGCACGGCGGCGATCGCCGTCGCGTGTGCCTTTGCCGCGGGCAGCCCCGTACGCTCGAGAAGGGGCACGGCGACCATCCCGCCCCCGCCGCCGAAGAGTCCGTTCAGAGCGCCGACGAGCGCTCCCCCTGCGATCTTTGCCCCGATCTTTCCCCTCGTTTTCATGCCTTTCCTCCCCGAAGATCCCGCCCGCAGAGGGCGTACGGATGACGTCTTTGCGAAAAGTTTGTGTCATTTGAAAAAAATTTCTCACTTTTTAACCGATTCAATGCGGAAATGCTTGCCAAAAATCCGATTTCTTATTAAAATAGTGTCGTAACTCGAAAATACTGCGGGAATCTTGACGACCCGTAAAAGGATGGAAACATGGGAAGACATTTCTTTCAAAGAAAACGCTATGCGCTCGGCGCGCTGTCCCTCGCGCTGACGGCGACACTCTCGCTCGGCGCACTGTCGGCCTGCGGCGGTACGACTGAAACGCCGTCCGACGATGAGGACGATACCACCGTATCCGCGACAGATACGCAGCTCCTGCGCAACGGCAATTTCGAATTCTTCGCGGAACGCGAGACAAAGCACGAGGACAAGCGTTCCTTCATCTCCTCGCCCACGAGCTGGTCCTTCACCTCGGGGTCCCCTTCGTCCAACACGACGTCGGGCATCATCGAAAAGGAGGAATGGGCCTACATGGCGAAGTCCTCGGGCATCAAGCTCATTCCCGATGAACTGCGCTATCAGAAGAATACCCTCGAGCTCACCGACAAAAAGGAAGGCGAGAACGACGAGTTCACCCTCAACACCAAGGACGAGAGAGTGGACGCCGAGGGATATCTCTGCGACAAGAAGACGGGCGAACGCCTCAAAGCGGAGCACGGCACCCTGACGGATGCCCTCGCACAGACCGCAAGGGACAACTGGGACGACCTCACCCTCTACGACATCCTCGAATTCTACGATTTCTATGAGATCGACTCCGCGGACGAGTTCGACCTCTACAAGGACTATAACTACTCCATCGACTTCGAAGACATCGAGTACCTTGCAGACGACCTCGGCGAAGAGGCCCCCGCCCTGCATGATGGCGTCTCCGAGGATCAGGACGCAATCCTCATGATCCACAACAGGCGTGACTCGGACAACGTCCTCGGCACGGGGCAGTACTACACCTCCACGACGACGATCACCCTCGAGGCGGGCACGGCGGCGGAAGTTTCCGCTTGGGTCCGTACCGACAAACTCTATCACTGGTACAACAGCGAGACGACCGAGGAGATGGGCGGCACGAAAGAGGAGCTCGAGAGCCGCGGCGGCGCCTATATCGGCATCATCAACACCGTCGGCGGGACCACCCTCGACGAGATGCAGGTCAAGAACATCAACACCAAGGGCGCGTGGGAACAATACACCTTCTATATCCGCGCGAACACCTATGCCACGACGACCTTCCGTATCAAGCTCGGCCTCGGGCAGGGAACCTCTTCGGACAACCGCTATGAGTCCGTCGACGGGTACGCCTTCTTCGACGACGTCTCCGTCAAAAAGATCTCCAAGACCGCTTATGAGACGAGCGTAGCTGAAAACGTGCTCCCCGCCAACGTCTGCGACATCAACTCCACCAAGACGGACAAGGTCTTCGACCGCGACGTCAACAAGGCAAATGCGTTTGCGCTCGACCTTCTCTCCGAAGATCTGACCGCGTACAACTTCTCCGACTCGGGCTGCGCGCTCACCGTCGGGCTCACCGAGAAGGATAACTACAAGTCCCACGTGCTCGACAACCGTGCGGAAGCCGATCCCGACGACAGAGTCGCAAGCCTCTCCGAAGAGAGCAAGCAGAGCATCGCGGGCGTCATGACCTATAAAGATCTGCGTGCGCGTACGGCTGCGGACGCCGCGGGCTACAACAGCTATCTGGAAAAGCTCTACAAGGACAGCTTCGAGGGCAAGTTCCCCTTCGGGACGACGGATGAGGAGCGTGACGACACCAACGTCCTGCTTCTGCTCTCGACGAACGGCGCCGCCTACACCGCCGAGCTCGAGAACGCAAATCTCTTCACCCTCGACAAGAACGAGAGAATGCTCGTTTCCTTCTATGTAAAGACGAGCGAGATCCTCGACGGGTACCTCGGCGCGGGCATCACCCTCGTGGACGGTTCCAACGAGACGGCGATCTCCTCCTTCGATTCCACGACGGTCTCCCCCATCGACATCGACACCTCCGACCCCGATCTCACCGACATCAACAAGGGTTGGGTGCAGTGCTTCTTCATCGTCTCCAACGAGACAGATACGCCCAAAACCTTCTCCCTCAAGTTCACCTATGGCGTGACGGACGTTGCAAGCGCGACGAAGGATAAGGATTACAGCAACGGCTGGGCGGCATTCGCAGATCTGAGGACGATGCCCCTCACCAAGGCGCAGTATAACTACGCTTCGACGGGCAGCTATGCACAGAAGGTCTCCCTCACCGCCTACAAGACGAGCGACGAGAAGTTCGACAGCGCAGAGGCTTCCTCCAACATCAAGGAAGAGCTCGCGGCGCCTTCCTCATTCCTTGGCGCCCTTGCAGGGAGCAGCATCTTCAATCAGGAGGGCGATCCGAACAGGGTCCCCGACGGCGTCTATGCAGGGCTCCTCAACAAGGACAATGCAGAGACTTATATGAATAAGGCGACGGCGGCAGAGGCGGAGCCTTGGGCGAAGAAGCTCAACGACATCGCAGGCGCTGCCCCCGACGCAAAGACGTGGTGGAACAACATCTTCGGCGAGAAGGTCAACGGCGGCGTCCGTGAAGCCCGCCAGCCCCTCGTGCTCATGAACGCGGGCGAGACGGCAACGGCATCCTACGGCTTCATCTCCCGTACGATGAAGACTTCCATCTCCTCGAGCAGCACCCAGCTCATCTCCATGCGCGTCAAGGTCGCGCCCGGGACCAAGGCATATGTGTATCTGCTCGACACGTCCGACCTCACAGAGGGCTACAACACCCTGCTCACCCCTTCCCTTCCCAAATACACCTATTGGTATGACGACGACGGGAACATCCTCCGCTGCGATCCCGAGAGCGACGACTTCGACGCCAAGAAGGACGTGCTCTTCTATCTCGAAGCGACGGGGCTGTACACGAAGGCTTCGGACACTGCGACGGACAAGGTCCAGTATGCGAACCTTTCGAACTATGACACGGATGAGGACGGCAACCTCGTGACCGATGACGGCACGATCGCCTTCTATCTCAACAAAGAGGACAACAAGTTCTACGGCTATTGCGACAAGGACGGCCTCTACACCCAGCCCGTCGAGAACCTTCCCACCGAAGTGGACGGCAAGAGCATTCTCCGCTATACCGCTCCCGAGAACACGGACGGCTACAGCGCGGTGATCGAAGTCGAGGGCACGGAAGCCAACAAGGACAAGTGGATCGAAGTCAACTTCTATGTCCGTACGGGCAATGAGGCGAAGACCTACCGTCTCGAAGTCTGGGCAGGCGCACGCGACAACGCGACGGACGGCTTCCCCGCAGGCGGCTATGTCTTCCTCGACGCGTACAGCACGGGTAGCTATTCCGACTATGCGACGACCCGCCAGAGCGCGGTCGATGCACTCCTCGAAAACGAGGCGAACAGGGCGGATAATCCCAATTACAGTGCAGCGGCAGACAACGGCGAGAGCCCGAAGCTCGACGATAAACTCACAGGCAGCCTCGCCCTCTACTACACCTTCACCTTCTACGATTCCACCTCCTATCTCCGCCACGACAGAGAGCATGAGGAAGTCACCTACAACAAGTGGGAAGACTACAAGCAATCGTCCAACACGGAGGGCATCGTCTGGCTCAAGGATTACCGCACGGACGGCGATACGCCGAGCTATAACTACTGGCTCGACTTCACTCCTCTCGATGTGACCGTCACGGCCAACGAACCCGACGAAGAAGCCGATACCCCGACGCAGGACGAGAATACGGACAACGCAGGCGGCGAGACGAACGTCTGGCTCGTCATCTCCTCCTCGCTCCTTGCAGTCGTCACATTGCTCGCGATCGGCGCGGTCGCGTTCAGGGCGATCCGTAAGAAGGTATCGAGAAAGGGTCCCAAGCCCGTCAAAGAGAAGAAGGCAAAGAGGGTCAAGCCCACGCCCGCAGCCGAGCCCGAGGCATCGGAGCCCGACACGGCGGAACCTGCACCCGCGAAGCCGGATGAAACAGATCCTTACGCAGACTAAAACAAAACCCCGTCGGCGCCCGCCGACGGGGATTTTTTATGCTTTACAGACGATTGCGTCCTCTTATGTTCTCAGGCGCAGGCCCTTGGGGTAGTGGTTTTTGAGCGTGCCGCCGACGGCCTTGCCGAGCCCGAGCGGGAAGCCGTCAACGGTAACCATGCACCAGCCCTCGGCATCGCCGCAGGGGAGCGTCTCGCCGCGGAGATATGGTTTTGCTTCCTCACGGGAGAGCGGGATCTTTCGCCGCGCCGCCCCTCCGAACGCCGTGAGCGCATGAGCAGGTTTGAAGAGCTTCCCGTCAAACGCGCCGAGCTCCACGCCGAGCCGCAGAAGGTTGACACCCGCAAGATCGGGCATCCCCGCGGGCACGAGATACATCCTTCCGTCCCCGAGGGTGTGCAGGGTCCCCGTCAAAGGCGTCCCGAAAAAGTCCTCTTCGAACTGACGGAACGCCCTCTCCGCCGCCGCATTGCGGTGCACGGGAAAGGGTCTGAAGGCTTGGGCGGACTCCGTTTGGTGGGATCCTTCGCTTCGCAACTTCGCCCTTGCGGGCTCGTGCCGCGCTTCGACGACAAAAGAACGTGCGCGCGGGGCAGGATGACCATAAGGGGCAGGATGACCATAGGGGGCGGCCGACTTTTCCAAGAGGGCGCAGAAGTGACCTTCGCCGCGGACCTCGTGAGGATAGAGTTTCTTTCTCTGTAAGAGTGAAAATTCGGGATGACGCTTTAGGAAGTCATCGATCTGCCACTCGTCCTCTTCCTCTGCAAAGGTGCAGGTGGAATAGAGGAGATGCCCGCCGTCCGCCGTCATCGCCGCGGCGCAGTCGAGGATCTCCCGTTGCCGCGCGGCGCACATTGCGACATTTTCCATGTTCCATTCGGGGATGGCGTTGGGCTCTTTTTTGAACATCCCCTCCCCCGAGCAGGGCGCATCCACCAGAACAAGATCGAAATAAGAGGGAAAACGTTCGGCGAGCGTCCCGGGGAGCGCGCTCGTGACGGCGCAGTTTGCGATCCCCATGCGCTCGACGTTCTGGGAAAGCGCCTTCGCCCTTGCATAATTGATCTCATTGGCGATGAGGATCCCCGCCCCGTTCATCTGCGCGGCGATCTGGGTCGTCTTTCCGCCCGGTGCGGCGCACAGATCGATCACCCGCGCTTTGGGCAGGGGCGCCGTAAGTTCCCCCACCGCCATTGCGCTCGGCTCCTGCAAATAGAAGAGCCCTGCGAAGTGGTAGGGATCCGCCCCGAGCTTTTCCTCGGTGATGTAGAAAGCGGACTGCTCCCATTCCACCCTGTCCCCGAGCGGGAAGGGGGCGCGGGCGGCAAATTCCTCCGCGGAGAGCTTGAGCGTGTTGACGCGGAGCCCTTTATAGGGCGGAATGTCGTAAGACGCCAAAAAGGCGGGGAAGCGATCCCCCAGCCTTTTTTTCATCCTTTCCTTGAATTGTTGCGGCAGAACGATCATTTACTCCTCCGCCATGGCGGCTTCGACGGTATCGAGCGGGACGAACGCCGCGCCGCATCTGACTGCATTCTCGTAGCGGGATCCCCCGCGCGTACGGGCGATATAGACATTGCATTCCCCGGGATGGGATGTATATCGTCCCCCCGCTTCGAAGATCGCCTTGACGATCTTTGTCGACGTCTCCACTTCATCCTCGACATCTTTGGAGAAGCAGAAGACCTTGCCCTCGAGCTTGCCGCCCTTCTTCCGCCTGTTCATGTGCTTATTGACGACGCGGTAAAACGCCTCATGCGCCTTTGCATGGGCCTCGCGCTGCTCGTCCCGCTCTGCATAGTAGCGTTCGAGCCCCTCCGAACGGGGCTGGCGGATTCTGTAACTCTCGATCCGCCCCGCGCGGATGCCGTATTTTTGCATGAGCTCGGTGACTGTCGTATTCTCCCGCTTGCAGAGGGCTTCACAGACACGCATCGTCGCATAGGCGTCGTCCACGGCGCGGTGCGGGACGAACTCGACGCCGAGCGCTTCCGCCATGACGCCGAGCCCGACCTGACGGTCGTAGCTGTTCTCGGTATTCATCCAGAAGAACTGGGTGTCCAGCCAGTCGAACCTGAAAGAAGGCAGTTTATAGCGCTTTGTTTCGAGGTTGAGGTAGTTCACGTCGTTGAGGGTGGCGTGTCCGAGAACGAGGGTGTCCTTTCCCTCGAGCAGGTTCTTGATCTTGCGGTACGCCGCGGGGAAGGGGGGATATTTCTTGAAATCCTCGTATTCGTACGGCAAAACGAGCCCCTCCTTGCCTTTGCGGTCGGTCAGGTGGAACTTGCCGCGCGGATTCATGAGGATATCCTCGCGGGCGAGCAGGTTGAAATTCTCGTCCGTGACGACATACCCGAAGGCGCACATTTTCGCGACGTTTTTGAACACGCACGCGCATTCTATATCAAAAAAGACGTACTTCATAAAACTCGGTTTGAGAAAAGAACAGCAGAATCCCCTCGCTTCCCTATCCGTTGCGGTGGGGCATTATCCCCGCCCCCCTACCCCCCTCCCCAAGGAGGGGGTAAAGCTCCCCCTTGGGGGGGAGCTGTCGCGCATTAGCGCGACTGAGGGGGTGTCGTTCCAATTTACGTGCCTTAGGCGGAATTGACTTCCGCCGTGGGCGACTCAATTTGGTACCCCACGGGAACCACAATGTCGGGGAGAGCGATGTCGAGCCGCAACTCAATATCCCAGAGGGTGACATTCCTCGCGCGTATTTGTTTGCGCAGCAAACAAATCGCGCGAATTTATCCGATTTTCTCCTTCCCCCCCATATACGGCCGCAAAACTTCGGGGATGTCGATGCTGCCATCGGCGTTCAGATGGTTCTCGACAAAGGCGATGAGCATACGAGGCGGCGCGACGACGGTGTTGTTGAGGGTGTGTGCATACGCCGTGCCCTTCTCTGTCTTATAGCGGATGCCCAGCCGTCTCGCCTGCGCATCGGTGAGGTTGGAGCACGAGCCCACCTCAAAGTACTTCTGCTGGCGGGGCGACCACGCCTCGACGTCACAGCTCCTGTATTTCAGATCGGCGAGATCCCCCGAACAGCACTCGAGCTGGCGGACGGGGATCCCCATGGAGACGAAGAGCTCCACCGTGTATTGCCAGAGTTTTTCGTACCACGCTTCGCTCTCTTCAGGCTTGCAGATGACGATCATCTCCTGCTTTTCAAACTGGTGGATCCTGTAAATGCCCCTCTCCTCGATGCCGTGGGCACCCTTCTCCTTACGGAAGCAGGGGGAATAGCTCGTGAGCGTTAAGGGGAGCTGTTTTTCGTCGACGGTCTGCCCCATGAACCTTCCGATCATGGAGTGCTCGCTCGTGCCGATGAGGTAGAGATCCTCCCCCTCGATCTTATACATCATGCCGTCCATCTCCTCGAAGCTCATGACGCCCGAGACGACGGAAGAGCGGATCATATAGGGCGGGATGCAATAGGTGAATCCCTTATTGATCATGAAATCTCTCGCGTAGGTCAAAACGGCGGAGTGAAGCCGTGCGATGTCCCCCGTGAGATAGTAGAACCCCTGCCCGCTCGTCCTTCTTGCACTGTCGATGTCGATGCCGTGGACGCGCTCGAGAATCTCGAGATGATAGGGAATCTCAAAATCGGGGGTCTTGGGCTCGAGAAAACGCTGCCGCTCCACATTTTCACTGTCGTCCCTGCCGATGGGCGTATCGGGGGAGATGATATTGGGAATGCGCATCATGATCTCTTTGAGCTCTTCCGCCGCCGCCTCGCTCTCCTTCTCGATCTCCTGAAGACGGGCAGCGTCGGCGCTGACCTGTGCCTTGACCGCCTCTGCCTCCGCCGTCTTCTTCTCACGCATGAGCGCGCCGATCTCCTTGGAGAGACGGTTCCGCGCGGCGCGGAGGTTGTCCCCCTCCGTCTGAAGGGCGCGGCGCTTTTCGTCGAGCTCAAGCGCTCTGTCTACGAGGGGCAATTTCTTGTCCTGAAATTTTTTTCTGATATTCTCGCGCACGCGGTCGGGATCGCTGCGCAGAAGTGCGATGTCTATCATGCTTCACCTCAAAGTCATTTTCTCCATTATACAACGATTTTCATAAAATGGCAAGGACAATTCCCCATGAAAAAACGAAAACGTTGACATTTGTGCAGATCGGTTGTATAATATTATGGAAAAGTAGAAAACATCAAAGGGGCAAACTATGAGGCTTGTTTCAAAACCCGAAGAGGAGACCGCTCTCGCCGAGGAAGAAGAGACCCGAAAGAGCTTTTCCGACCGTATGCTCGAGCGCTCGAGCGTCCCGCAGGGGCTCGACGATCCCCACCGCAAAGCCTTGATGAAAAAATTCAGAAAGGCGAAGAGCATCCCCACGGACGCTGAAGAGCGTTTTACGCCCGACCTTGACAAGGGGCTCACGGCGGAGCAGGTCGAGCTGCGGTTTGACCAGTTCCTCTTCAACGACGTCAATAAAAAGTATTCCAAGTCCTACGCGAGCATTCTCGTCGGGAACATTTTCACGTTCTTCAACCTGCTCTGCCTGATCGTCGCCGTCGCGCTCATCTATGCGGGAGCGGGCTGGTCGCAGTTCCTCTTTGTCGGGATCTTCACCGTGAATATGCTCATCGGCATCATTCAGGAAGTCCTCGCGAAGAAGCAGATTGACAAGCTCTCCATCCTCGTCTCCTCGACGGCAAAGGTCATGCGGGGGGGCAATAAGATCGAGATCCCCGTCACGGAGATCGTCCTCGACGACGTCATCCTGCTCGAAGCGGGACAGCAGATCCCCGCGGACTGCATCCTCGCCGAGGGGAACGTCGAAGTCAACGAGGCGCTCCTCACGGGCGAGTCCGTCCCCGTCAAGAAGACCGTCGGGGACACCCTCTACGCGGGCTCCTTCGTCTCGAGCGGCTCCTGCAAGGTGCGTGCCGATAAAGTCGGCAAGGCAACTTACCTCAACTCCCTGACTTCCAAGGCGAAGAAGTACAAGAAGCCGCATTCGGAGATCATGAACTCCATCCACCTCTTCATCCGTATCATCGCCGTGCTCATCTTCATCATCGGCGGGCTGATGTTCTGGATCAACTTCGGCGTGGGGAAGCTGCCGATCAACCTCTCCATCCAATACACCGCCGCCGTCGTCGTGGGCATGATCCCCTCGGGGCTGCTCCTGCTCACATCCATTGCAATGGCGACGGGCGTGAGAAGGCTCGCCAAAAAGCACACCCTCGTGCAGGACCTCTATTCCCTCGAAATGCTCGCCCGCGTCAACGTCCTCTGCCTCGACAAGACGGGCACGATCACGGACGGCAGGATGACGGTCAACGACTGCATGATCCTCAACAATTACACCGATTACTCCCTCGAGGACATCATGGGGAGTATGCTCCTCTCCCTCGAGGACAACAATATGACCTCGATCGCCCTCGAAGCGCGCTTCGGGCACTCCACCGCCCTCCATGCGACGGCGAAGATCCCCTTCTCCTCCAAGCGTAAGCTCTCGGCGGTGACGTTCGGAGACGTGGGCACCTTCTGTATGGGCGCGCCCGAGTTCGTGCTCCGTCCCATGCCGCCCAAGATCGATAAGATCGTCAAGCAATACGCCCAGTCTGGGCTCAGGGTCCTCGTGCTCGCCTACTCCTCAGGCCAGATCTCGGGGGAGAAGATCCCCGCACTGCTCCGTCCCATGGCGATCATTACCCTTGCAGACAATGTCCGTCCCGATGCCGTGGAAACGATCAAATGGTTCCGTGACAACGACGTCGAGATCAAGATCATATCGGGCGATAACCCCGTGACGGTCTCCGAAGTCGCCCGCCGCGTCGGGGTCAGGAATGCAAACGAGTACATCTCCCTCGACGGGCTCACGGAGAGTGAAGTGCAGAACGTCGCCACCCAGTACACCGTCTTCGGGCGGGTCACCCCCGAGCAGAAGTCCATCCTCGTACAGGCACTCAAAAAGCAGGGCAATACCGTCGCGATGACGGGGGACGGCGTCAATGACATCCTCGCCCTCAAGGAAGCGGACTGCGCGATCTCGGTCGCCTCGGGCAGCGAAGCGGCGAGAAATGTCTCCCACCTCGTCCTGACCGACAATAACTTTACGAATCTCCCCTCCGTCGTCCATGAGGGGCGGCGGGTCATCAATAACATCAAGGCGTCCGCGTCGCTTTATATCACCAAGACGCTGTTTATCACCCTGCTCGCGATCCTCTGCGCCTGCCTGCGCTCCCCCTACTTCTTCCAGACGAACAATATGCTCCTCTTCGAAGTCGTGATCGCGGCGTTCCCGTCTGCGGTCGTCACGATCTTCCAGCCCAATACCGAACGGGTCAAGGGGCGATTTATTCCGTTCGTCCTGTCACGGAGCATCCCCGGGGCGCTGACGCTCGTCCTGTGCGTCATGACGGTCTATTGCGGCATACGCTTCTTCCCCGCCTCGTTCGGGGAGATCTCCAAAGAGTACAGCGTGCTGATCCATGGAGAAACCGTCACGCAGGCGTTCGTCAATCCGCTGATGACGCTCGCGATGACCTTCGGCGGGCTCGTCATTCTCTACCGTATTTTACAGCCCTTCAATCTGCTCCGCGTCGTCGTCTATCTGATCTCGCTCGGCATAACCATCCTCGTCTTCTCCGTGCCCGCGCTCGGGGAGATCGTCTATGAGCCGTGGCGGCAGATCGACCTCGACATCACGAGGATCCTGTTCCTGCTCGTCATCATCCTCGCTTCCTTCCCCGTCTCGGGCGCCCTCGTCAAGCTCTGCGATATGATGAACCCGTCGACGGAGTAAAAAGGGGTTTCGCTCGATTTCTTTGCTCGTCACCCCCCTTGCCCACCCCTTGAGGCGGAGCAACGCGTTCTGCGAAAGGTCCAGTGGACCT
>CANQLW010000042.1 GCA_947624805.1 uncultured Clostridia bacterium
TGAGCGGCGCCGCGACATGAGGCGTGGCCTCGCCGAAGGGGTTGCGGCGGTCCCTGCCGCCGCAACGGGTAGGGGGGCGGGGATTATGCCCCACCGCATTGCCCACCTCAGTCACCTGCGGTGACAGCTCCTCCTTGGGAGGAGCCTTAATGTCCCCTCCTGAGGGGTGGAGCGGCGCAGTTCTCGCTCAGCAGTGCAGTGCACTGTGAGCGGCGCCGCGACAGGAGGCGTGGCCTCGCCGACGGGGTTGCGGCGGTCCCTGCCGCCGCAACGGGTAGGGGGGTGGGCAACGAGTTCTGAATTCGTCACCCTGCCCCGCCCGAGCTTCGTGCAATAGAACGCGCGCGGGGCAGAATGACGCGGGGGCGCAGAATAGCAAAATTATCTCTTGACATCCCGTCTATCTTATGGTACAATATTCCAGGAAAAAAATTTCCGCAAGGATAATCAAAAATGGAGGAACCGAAATGCAATATTCACGCGAAGTGGAAGAGATGACCTGCATTGCCAAGGGCCCCAGACATGACCCCGCTCCCATCCCCGAAGAGGGGCAATGGGTCTGTGCAAAGCAGATCACCGACATCAGCGGATTCACGCACGGCGTCGGTTGGTGCGCTCCCCAGCAGGGCGCCTGCAAACTGACCCTCAACGTCAAAAAGGGCGTCATTCAGGAAGCCCTTGTCGAGACGATCGGCTGTTCGGGCATGACCCACTCTGCCGCAATGGCGGCTGAGATCCTGCCGCACAAGACCATTCTCGAGGCGCTCAACACGGACCTCGTCTGCGACGCCATCAACACGGCGATGCGCGAGCTCTTTTTGCAGATCGTCTACGGCCGTACGCAGTCTGCATTCTCCGACGACGGGCTCGTCGTAGGCGCGGGGCTCGAGGACCTCGGCAAGGGGCTCCGTTCGCAGGTCGGCACGATGTACGGCACGGCGGCAAAGGGCGTCCGTTATCTCGAGATGGCGGAGGGCTATGTCACCCGTCTCGCGGTCGATAAGGACGATCAGGTCATCGGCTATGAATTTGTCTCCCTCGGCAAGATGACGGATTTCATCAAGAAGGGTCTCACCCCCAACGAGGCTTGGGAGAAGGCGATGGGACACTATGGCAGATTCTCTGAAGAACAGGGTGCGGTGCGGTACATCGACCCCCGCAAGGAATAAGGAGGTGCGACATGGCTCTGTTTGAAGGTTATGAAAGAAGGATCGATAAGATCAATAAGACGCTCAAAGAGTACGGGATCTCCTCCGTGGAGGAATGCCGTGAGATCTGCCTTGCAAAGGGGGTAGATTGCGACAAACTCGTCCGCGGCACCCAGCCCATCTGCTTTGAAAACGCCGTCTGGGCATACACTGTCGGCGCGGCGATTGCCATTAAGACGGGCTGCACCAAGGCAGCGGATGCAGCTGCTGCGATCGGCATCGGCCTGCAGTCCTTCTGCATCCCCGGGTCCGTCGCGGAGAACAGAAAGGTCGGGCTCGGCCACGGGAACCTCGGCAAGATGCTTCTCTCCGAGGAGACGGAGTGCTTCTGCTTCCTCGCGGGGCATGAGAGTTTTGCCGCCGCCGAGGGCGCGATCTCCATTGCGATGAACGCCAATAAGGTAAGAAAAAAGCCCCTCCGCGTCATTCTGAACGGGCTCGGCAAGGACGCCGCGTTCATCATCTCGAGGATCAACGGCTTTACCTACTGCGAGACGGTGTTCGACCCCTACACGGAGACGGTGACGGTCACGAAGGAAGTCCCTTATTCGGACGGCCCCCGCGCGAAAGTCAAGTGCTACGGCGCCGACAACGTCCCCGAGGGCGTTGCGATCATGAAACTCGAGCACGTCGGCGTGTCTATCACGGGCAATTCGACCAACCCGACGAGATTCCAGCACCCCGTCGCAGGTACCTATAAGAAATGGTGCAATGAGAACGGCGTGAAATACTTCTCCGTCGCCTCGGGCGGCGGCACGGGCAGGACCCTCCACCCCGACAACATGGCCGCGGGCCCGTCGAGCTACGGCATGACGGACACGATGGGCAGGATGCACTCGGATGCACAGTTCGCGGGCTCCTCGTCCGTCCCTGCGCACGTCGAGATGATGGGCCTCATCGGCATGGGCAACAACCCTATGGTCGGTGCCACAGTTGCGGTCGCAGTGGCCGTCCAAGAGGGCATGAACAAGTAAACCGAAGTAAAAAACGGGGGCGCTTTCCCAAGCGCCCTTTTTTCATGGAAAAAGTGGGGGGCGCCGCGTTTTACGGTCATCCTGTCCCGCGTTTTTCTCACGGTCATCCTGCCCCGCGTGCCAGCCTCGCCTCTTACGGTCATCCTGCCCCTTTTTCTGCGTCATCCTGAGCCGCCGCCGTAGGCGGCGTGTCGAAGGATCCCACGGGGAGAATACCCCCTCCTCGGGGAGGGGGATGTCGCGAAGCGACAGGGGGCGGGGATAATGTCGTTTCTTACCCCCCACCCGTCACGGCAGTGCCGTGCCACCCTCCCCCCAGAGGGGGTCGGGCTTTTGATTCATGGGATGCTTCACATTCGTTCAGCATGACCAATACCCCCTCAGCCTTGCGACGCGCGAAGGCGATGCGCCGTTTTACCCCCTCCGCGTCATCCTGTCCCGCGCCCCTTGCCATGGTCGGGATAAGCGAGATTTTATCAAAAAATTGCGCCGCAGGACTTGCAAAATCATCTCCTGTATGGTAGAATAAAACTTGCCACACAACTCAATAATACTCATATCGAAGGGATAACGAATCGGCATTTGTGTATCCTTTTTCCCTATACCGATATGAGTGTTGCGGGGGTTGTGTGGCAACGATCGAGGGATACTCATGCGGGCGTCTCTCGGGACGCCCTTATTTCTGCCCGCAATGCTACCGCAAAGGAGAAAAATCATGGAACACAAGTGCTATCGGTGCGGCACGGAATTTGACGGAACTTTCTGTCCCGAATGCGGCACAAAATGGGAAGCGGAAAAGAAATGCCCGCACTGCGGCGCGACGGTTTCGGGCAGCGCGAAGTTCTGCAATGATTGCGGATATTCCTTTCTCGGGGACATGAAACCCGCGACGTCGGGTACGGCCCGCTCCGACAAGAACGATTCCGCAAACATTTTACGGAAATTGTATCGTCTCCTTCCCATACTCACCGCCCTGATTTTTACGGGCCTCTCTCTCGTGCTCTTCCTCTTCTATCTCGCTCCCGTCATGGTCACGCCTGCCATGCTGGGGGAACCCGCGGAGAGCCTCGGGAATGTCTATCAATGTCTGAAAGGCGTCTCTCTGTCCTTCGGCGCGCTCGGAAGCGTCGAGGGGAGCGACCCCGCGCTGCGCGGCGCAATGATCGCTCTCATCGTCTTCGCCGTCGCCATGACTCTCTACGGAATTTTTTGGATCTGCTCCGCCCGCACAAGGGATCCGCTTGTGTTCGGGACGGTCGGCGGACTCTTTTGTCTCGCTCTCCTCATCCTCTCGGCAATCGTCATGGGGCAGGTGAATGCGGAGGGCGAGGGGCTCATCGTCGCGGGAGCGGCTCCCAAGCTTGTCCTTTCTTTCTCGGTGATCGATCTTGTCCTGAACGCCTCTGCCGTCATTGCATATGTCATCATCCCGAAATATCTCCCCGCGGAGGCGCCCGCAGAGCGCCATGAGGCCGCAGAGCCCGATAAACCCGAGGATGCCGCACATACGCTCACGCCGCCGCGGAAGGTGGCAGAGCCCGTGAAACCCGTCCGCCCCCGCGCGAATTATCGTGATACCGTGCCCGAGGCGCGGCGGGGCGAACTCATGCCGTGGATCCGCGTGTATGCACAAGACAAGAAAAAATGGACCTATCTGCCGCTCTTGTTTCTGGCGATCGCCTTCCTCGTGTTTTCGGTCAGTGCGATCGTGACGGTCTGGAGATTGAATCAGTCGGATCTTGATATCCAGTGGAGGCCGTCATACGCCGCCGTGATGTCGTTCATAGTCATCTCCGCCGTGTTTTATGCCGCATCCTGCGTATATCTCTGCGTGCGGCTGTATCGGAATGCGCAGAACTGCAGCGTTTTATCCCGTGAATGGCATCCCGAGGAGGTCTATAACAACGGTCTGAGCACAGCCGTTTTCGCCCTGTTTATCGCCGTCGCGGTCTGGTGTATATTTGCGTGCATGGTTGCTTTTCTGGACGCGTTCGGGGGGTACAGCGAATTCTCTTTAACGATCTACTATCTGTGCAGTTTCTTTTCCTATATTCCATTCCTTTACGCCTTGCAGTATATTGCCGATCTCGGCTATATTGCGATCGCGTTTGTCATCTTGTTTTTCATCCTCACGATCGTATGTATCGCAAAACGGAGCAAGCTGGCCAAACGGCGGAAGGCGCTCTGCGTCAAACTTTGCGGCCGCAATCATCCGAAGCTCGTAAATGCCCTTGAAAAGGATTATATCCAACAGGTCAAGGAGCTCCCTGTGCGGAAAAAGGTGTATGAAGCGGCAATGGACGCGTACCGTAAGGAGCGCCGCGCCTATCGCGAATATTGCAGGAAGATGACGGTCTACCGCTATCAGAAACTGCGTATGCGCCGCGGGAAATACGGGGCAACATCCTATCCCGCCGCGTGGTGCTATTTCCACAGGATCGCACTCTCGGCGAGCGCCGTCGGACTTGCCGCCGTCATCACGCTGGTCTGCATTTTTACAATAGGGAAAGAAGTGCGCTATTCTGTCGATGATCTCAACAAGATCGGGCTCGGCGCAGAGGAGCAAAAGGTCATCGCGGCGCTCGGTGAGCCGGACAGCAAACTGGGGACGGTCTGGTACTATTACAGCGGGGATTGCCTGTCCATTCTCGGGAAAATCGAAGCTCTCGACGAGAAGGCGATGAACGCGACCTCGGAGCAAGATCTCACGAAGTATGCCGAAGAGGAGGAGGCACTCGAAAAGAAACTCGAAGACCTCCGCTATCAGACCGTTGAGATCACATTCTCGGAGGGGAAAGTTTTCTCCATGACGCTCAATGCCGCGACAAAGGGCGTCTGTTCTTCGGACGGCATGATGGCATTGCCCGAGGAGAAAGAGGCGGCCGGATGCAGCATCTCGCCGCAGTCGGTGTCCCGCGGGGAAACGGCCGAGGTCATTTATACGATCAAATACGCGGACGGGAGTTATGCAACAGGTTATCTTTCGCAGGCGCTTCTGCCTCCGACGGACACGGCCGGGGAGTTTACGGTCACATGGCGGAATGCTTGGGGCTCCTATGAGGCATCGTTCACCGTGCGTTGACCCGATCCTCCCGCCCCGCACGCTCTTCCGCGTCATCCTGAGCGAACGGGGCGGGCGGGGTTTGCCTTTCCGAGAAAATTTTCGGAACTTTTTTTCAAAATCAGGGCTCAAACCGTTGACAGAGCTTGAATTTTCGGATATACTGGAAAAGCTGTGTTACTGTGCAGTATAGGGTTGATGCGGGAAGTTACTGAAAAATCGAGGTGAAAAGCCCCTCGGCAGATAATTTCCGCTGACAAATGCGGGGGCGCGACTCCTGCGACGAACCGAGGCTTTTGATCAAAGGCACGGAAACGTGTTTTTTTGATGAGGGATCTCGATACGCACGGGTGCGTTGACACAGAGAAAGAATCAAGTTCGTAAAAAAGGAGAAAAAACAAATGGCAAGCCAGAAAATCAGGATCAAACTCAGCGCATACGACCACGCACTCGTGGACGAAGCCGCACAGCGCATCGTCGAGACGATGCAGAAGGGCGGGGCGAAGATCTCGGGACCCATTCCGCTTCCCACGGAGCGTGAGATCGTCACCATTTTGAGAAGCCCCCATAAAGATAAGGACTCGCGCGAGCAGTTCGAACTGCGCACTTACAAGCGCATCATCGACATCTACTCGCCCAATGCGAAGCTGCTCGACAGCATCCACCTGCCTGCAGGTGTCGACATCAAGGTAAAACTCTGATCTTATAATACTGACACAGGCCTGCCCCCGCGGCGGGCGGAAACGGTATTCGGGAAATAAAAAATCAAAAAGGAGTGATCTTTATCCATGAGTAAAGCAATCATCGGACGCAAAGTGGGTATGACCCAGATCTTTGCGGCAGACGGCAAAGTCATCCCCGTGACGGTCGTCGAGGCAGGCCCCTGCCCCGTCGTGCAGGTCAAGACGGTGGAGACGGACGGCTATGCGGCGCTCAAGCTCGGCTTCCTCGAAGCCAAAGAGAAGGCGCTGACGAAGCCCGAACTCGGCCAGTTCAAAAAGGCGGGCGTCAAGCCTTGCAAGCATCTCAAAGAAGTTCGCGGCATGGAGGGCTACAATGTCGGCGACGAAGTGAAGGCGGACGTCTTCGCGGCGGGCGATCACGTGGACGCGATCGGCGTCACCAAGGGCCACGGCTACACGGGCATCATCAAGAGATGGAACCAGCACCGCCTCAAGGAAACCCACGGCGTCGGCCCTGTGCACAGGGAGCCCGGTTCCATGAGTGCGAACTCGAGCCCCTCGCGCGTGTTCAAGCAGAAGCACCTCGCAGGCCAGTACGGCGTTGAGAACGTGACGATCCTCAATCTCGAAGTCGTGCGTGTGGACGTTGCGAGAAACTGCATCCTCGTCAAGGGCGCGATCCCCGGCCCCAAGGGCAGCATCGTCACCCTCAGGACGAGCGTGAAGAGCAAATAAGGAGAGAGAACATGGCAAGCGTAAAAGTTTACAATTTGAAGGGCGAAGAGACGGAAACGCTCGAGCTCAGCGATAAGGTGTTCGGCGCCGAGTACAACGAATCTCTCATCCATCAGGCAGTCGTCACATATCTTTGCAACCAGAGACAGGGAACGAAGTCCACGCTCACGAGGACGGAGGTCCGCGGCGGCGGTATCAAGCCGTGGAGACAGAAGGGAACGGGCAGAGCGCGTCAGGGCTCCATCCGTGCACCCCAGTGGACGAAGGGCGGCGTCGTGTTCGCACCCAAGCCCCGCGACTTCTCCAAGAAGATGAACACGCAGGCAAAGCGCAACGCACTCTTCTCCGCGCTCTCCAAGAAGCTGGCGGACGGTGAGCTCATCGTCGTCGACGCGCTCACACTGGAGACCCCCAAGACAAAGGAGATGGTGGCGGTCCAGAAGGCGCTACGTCTCGACAAGCGTACGGTCGTCGTCATGGACGAGCCCGACGAGAACGTTCTCAGGGCGTCGAGGAACCTTCCCACGCTCGCAACGATCTCCGTCGACGAGATCAATACCTACGAGATCGTCAAAAATGCCATCGTGGTCCTCACGAAGGGCAGCGTGAAAAAACTCGAGGAGGTATATTGCTGATGTTACCCGAGGATATCATTCTGAAGCCCGTCCTCACCGAAAAGGGGTACGACGGGATCGCGGACAAGAGATACACCTTCAAAGTCAGGAAAGACGCCAATAAGACGCAGATCAAGATCGCCGTCGAAAAGATGTTTTCCGTGAAGGTCAAGAGCGTGAATACCGTGACACAGCGCGGTAAACTCAAGAGGATGGGACGCAACGAGGGCTACACGCCCACGACCAAGAAGGCGGTCGTCACCCTCACCGAAGACAGCAAGCCCATCGAATTCTTCAATTCGTTGGCGTAACCGGAGGATAGAGAAATGGCAGTCAAGAGATATAAACCCACATCTCCCGCGAGACGTCTGATGACGGTCCCCGCCTATGGGGAGATCGCTAAGGCAAAACCCGAGCGCGGGCTCCTCGAGGACCAGCGCAAGTCGGGCGGCAGAAACAACGCGGGCAAGATCACGGTACGCCACATCGGCGGCGGCAACAAGAGAAAGTACCGCATCATCGACTTCAAACGCAATAAGGACGGCGTTCCCGCAAAGGTCGCTTCCATCCAGTACGATCCCAACCGTAGCGCCTATATCGCGCTCCTCGTCTATGCGGACGGCGAAAAGAGGTACATCCTCGCTCCCGTCGGGCTCAATGTCGGCGACACGGTCGTGAGCGGTACGGGCGCGGACATCAAGGTCGGCAATTGCCTTCCCCTGTCCGAGATCCCCGTCGGTACGATGGTCCACAACATCGAGATGAAGCCCGGCCGCGGCGGCCAGATCGCAAGATCCGCAGGCATCGCCGCCCAGATCATGGCAAAAGAGGGCGCGTACGCGACCATCAAGATGCCTTCGGGCGAAATGAGGCTCATCCCCGTGGGATGCCGTGCAACGGTCGGACAGGTCGGCAATCTCGAGCATGAGATCATCCGCGTCGGGAAAGCGGGCAAGACCCGCCACCTCGGCATCCGTCCCACCGTCCGCGGCTCGGTCATGAACCCGAACGACCACCCGCACGGCGGCGGCGAGGGCAAGAGCCCCGTCGGCCACGCAGGGCCCGAGACCCCTTGGGGCAAGCCCGCACTCGGCTACAAGACGAGAAAGAAGAAGAACCCCACGAGCAGATTCATCCTCAAGAGGATCAACTAAAGGAGGGAATGAAAAATGTCGAGAAGTGTCAAGAAAGGGCCTTATGTCGAAGCCAAGCTCCTTGCAAGGATCGAGGCGATGAACGAGGCAAACGAGAAAAGAGTGTTGAAAACGTGGTCGAGAGCATCGACGATCTTCCCTCAGATGGTCGGACACACGATCGCCGTTTACGACGGCAGGAAACACGTTCCCGTCTATATCACGGAGGATATGGTCGGATGCAAGCTCGGTGAGTTTGCTCCCACGAGAACGTTCAGAGGCCACACGGCAAAGACGACCGCGCCCGGCGGCAAGAAGTAAGGAGAATCAGAGATGGCAGGAAATATGAAAAAGAAGACCGAGAGAGTGGAGGCGCTCAGAGACAAGCGTCCTTATGCGGTCGCGAAATACATCAGAATTTCTCCCTACAAGGTGAGAAGGGTCCTTGACCTCATCCGCGGCAAGTCCGTTGCCGAGGCACAGGCGATCCTGAAGAACAGCGTGAACGGCGGCGCGGCGCCCACCTACAAGGTGCTCATGAGCGCAGTCGCGAACGCAGAGCACAACCAGGGGATGGACAGAGACGATCTGTACGTCGCGGCGTGCTATGCGGACGGCGGCACGAGTCTCAAGCGGATGCAGCCCGTCAGCAAGGGCAGAGGACACGCGATCCTCAAGAGAACGAGCCATATCACCGTCATTCTTGACGTGAAGAAAGCGGAGGGAGAGATTTAACATGGGTCAGAAAGTAAATCCTCACGGATTGAGAGTTGGAGTCATCAAGGGTTGGGATACGCAGTGGTATGCCGACAAAAAGGAGTTCTCCGCGTTTTTGAAGGAGGACTACGCGATCCGTACCTTCCTCAAGAAGAAGTACTATGCCGCGGCGGTCTCGAAGATCCTCATCGAGCGTGCGGCGGGCAAGATCGTCGTCACCGTTCAGACGGGGCGTCCCGGCGTGCTCATCGGCAAGCAGGGCGCCGAGATCGAAGTCATCAAAAAGGACCTTGCCAAGCTCACGGGCGGGAAGCAGGTCATCATCAACGTCACGGAAGTGAGAAAGGTCGATGCGGACGCACAGCTCGTTGCAGAGAGCGTCGCCGCCCAGCTCGAGAAGCGTATCGCGTTCCGCCGCGCCATCAAACAGGCGATCGGCAGGACCATGCGCGCGGGCGTCAAGGGCGTCAAGATGCAGGTCTCGGGCCGTCTCGACGGGCGTGAGATTGCGGGCTGCGAGCACTATCATGAGGGCTCCATCCCCCTTCAGACGCTCCGTGCAGACATCGACTACGGCTTTGCGGAAGCGCACACGACCTTCGGCATGATCGGCGTCAAGTGCTGGATCTATAAGGGCGAAGTTCTGAAGGGCGCCAAGAAAGCGGAAGGAGGTAACAAGTAATGTTGATCCCCAAGAGAGTCAAGAGAAGAAAACAGCACCGCGGGTCCATGAAGGGACAGGCAAACAAGGGCAATACGATCGCATACGGCGAGTACGGGCTCGTTGCCGAGAGCGCGGCGCGTATCAAATCCAACCAGATCGAGGCCGCCCGTATCGCGATGACCCGTTTCATCAAGCGCGGCGGACAGGTCTGGATCGACATCTTCCCCCACAAACCCATCACGCGTCACCCCGCAGAAGCCCGTATGGGCTCGGGCAAGGGCGGCGTCGAGTACTGGGTTGCGGTCGTGAAGCCGGGCAGGGTGATGTTCGAAATGGCGGGCGTCACGGAGGACGTTGCACGCGAGGCAATGCGGCTTGCAGCCAATAAGCTCCCCGTCAAGTGCAAGTTCATCAAGAAAGAGGCGGCGGCTGAGCCCGCTGCAAATACGTCAGAAGGCGGTGAAGGCTGATGAAAGGGAACGAATACAAAAACATGACCGACGCCGAGCTCGACAAAAAGCTGAAAGAGCTGAAGAGCGAGCTGTTCAATCTGCGTTTCCGCCATGCGAGCGGGCAGCTTGAGAATCCCCTGTCGATCAGAACGTGCAAGCGGAACATCGCGAGGGTGAACACGGAGATCCGTGCCCGTCAGGCGAAGGCGTAAGGAGTGAATCATGGAAAGAAATCTCAGAAAAGAAAGAGTCGGCATCGTGGTTTCCGACAAAATGGATAAGACGGTCGTCGTCGCCGTGACGGAGAAGCGCAAGCACCCCGTGTACAAGAAGACGATCACGCGCACCAAGCGTTTCAAGGCGCACGACGAAGACAATTCCTGCGTCGTTGGCGACACGGTCCTCATCGTCGAGACGAGAAAGCTCTCGAAGGATAAGAACTGGCGCGTCGCCGAGATCGTCGAGAAGGCGAAGTAAGGCGGGAGGAGAACAAAAATGATACAACCTCAAACAAGATTAAAGGTGGCGGACAACTCGGGCGCGAAGGAGATCATGTGCATCCGCGTGCTCGGCGGGTCCTTCAGAAGAACGGGCAACATCGGCGACGTCATCGTGGCAAGCGTCAAGACGGCGACCCCCGGCGGCGCCGTGAAGAAGGGCGAAGTCGTGAAGGCGGTCATCGTGAGAAGCGCGAAGGGCATCCGCCGTCCGGACGGAACATATATCCGTTTCGACGACAACGCCGCCGTCATCATCGACGCACAGAAGCAACCCAAGGGGACCCGTATTTTCGGACCGATCGCAAGAGAGCTCAGAGAGAAAGATTATATGCGTATCATCTCTCTCGCTCCCGAGGTCCTGTAAGGAGGAGCCGATATGAATGTGAAATTGAATGATACCGTGCTCGTCATTACGGGCAAATACAAGGGAAAGCGCGGCAAAGTGCTCAAGACCGATCCCAAGACGGGCAGAGTCATCGTCGAGGGCGTCAACATGGTCTTCAAGCACGAGAAAGCGAGAAAGGCGAACGAGACGAGCAGGATCGTCAACGAGGAATCGTACATCGACGCATCCAACGTCATGGTCGTATGTCCCGCCTGCAACCAGCCCACCCGCGTCTATCACGCGATCGTGGACGGGAAGAAGGTCAGGATCCACGGCGGCAAGGACGGCTGCGGCAAGCCGCTCGACACGGGCGCTTCCAGAAAGACCAAGAAAGCCGCTCCCGCCGTGGAGGAGGAAGCTCCCAAGAAGCGCACGAGAAAGCGCAGCAAGAAGACGGCCGAGGAAGAGCCGAAGGAATAACGGGCGGAGGAATGAATCATGGCTAAGAAAGTTGAAAAGAAAGAAACTGCGCCCGCAAAGTTCGAGCCGAGCAGAGTCAAGGTCTATTATGATACGGAGGTCGTCCCCGCACTCATCAAAAAGTTCGGGTACACGTCCGTCATGCAGGTCCCCAAGATCGACAAGATCGTGGTCAACACGGGTCTCGGCGACATCAAGGACAACCAGAAGTCCATGCAGACGGTCGAGAAAGAGCTCACCGCCATCACGGGACAGAAACCCGTGTACAGGAAGGCGACCAAGTCCGTTGCAAACTTCAAGCTCCGTGAGGGCATGAACATCGGGCTCAAGGTGACGCTCCGCGGCAGAAGGATGTACGATTTCTACGACAAGCTCGTGTCCATCGCCCTTCCCCGCGTCCGCGACTTCCGCGGCGTATCGGACAAGGCGTTCGACGGCAGAGGCAACTATGCCTTGGGACTCAAAGAACAGCTGATCTTCCCCGAGATCTCCTATGATCAGGTCGAGAAGATCCGCGGCATGGACGTCTGCATCGTCACGACGGCCAAGACCGACGAGGAAGCGAGAGAGCTTTTGAGGCTGCTCGGAATGCCTTTCAAGAAGTGAGGGAGAAGACATGGCTAAGAAATCAATGATCAACAAGCAGCAAAGAGAGCCCAAATTCTCGACGCGCGCCTATACGCGCTGCTCGATCTGCGGGAGACCGCACGCGGTGCTCAGAAAATACGGTATCTGCCGTATTTGCTTCAGAAATCTTGCATACAAGGGGCAGATCCCCGGTGTCAAGAAATCGAGCTGGTAAGGAGGCACAAGATGACAGATCCTATCGCAGATATGCTCACAAGAATCAGAAACGCGCTCATGGTGAAGAAGGAGACCGTCGAGATCCCCGCCTCCAACATGAAGAAGGCGATCGCGCAGATCCTTCTCGACGAGGGCTACGTCAAGGACGTCAAGCTCGTCGAGGACGGCTATAACGGCAAGATCGTGGTCACGCTCAAGTATGCCGAGGGACGCAAATCCGTCATCGGCGGGCTCCAGAGAGTCTCCAAGCCCGGGCTCCGCACCTACAGCGGCGCACAGGATATGCCCAAGGTTCTGGGCGGCTACGGCATCGCGATCGTTTCCACGAGTAAAGGCATCATGACGGATAAGCAGGCGAAGGCCGCAAATGTCGGCGGCGAAGTGCTCTGCTACGTCTGGTAAAGGGGGAGCGGTATGTCAAGAATCGGTAAGAAAGTCATTCCCGTTCCCGCGGGCGTTTCCGTGGAATTTGAAAACGGCGTCGTCACGGTGAAGGGGCCCAAGGGCCAGCTCACCCGTGAGGTCAAAGGCAATATCGACATCAGGCACGAAGGCCTGAATATGCACGTCCTCGCCCTCGACGAGAGCGCGGAGACAAACGCGCTGCACGGGCTTTACCGCGCCCTCATCGCCGATATGGTGAAGGGCGTGTCCGAAGGGTTCAGCCGCTCGCTCGAGATCAAGGGCGTCGGCTGGAAGGCACAGATGCAGGGCACGAAGCTCGTCCTCAACGTC
>CANQLW010000043.1 GCA_947624805.1 uncultured Clostridia bacterium
CACCCCCTTTGTTGGAATATCTCACAATATCCCCCCGAAAGGAGCGTAACCGCCGGGCAGGGGCCCTTGTTGCTTATGATGATTATAACATAACGGGAATGGGTTGTCAATGAAAAAAGAGGCGGGACGGGACAACCCCCTCCCTTGGGAGGGGGGTAGGGGGGCGGGGATTATACCCCGCCGCATTGCCCACCTCAGTCGCGCTACGCGCGACAGCTCCTCCTTGGGAGGAGCCTTGCCCCTCCTCAGTCACCTACGGTGACAGCTCCCCCCCCAAGGGGGAGCTTTTTTCGGACTCCATTCTTCGGGATCCTTCGGGCTTCGCCCTCAGGATGACGCGGGGCGCGCGGGGCGCGATTTTTTATACAAAGGGATAAAAATATGTCTTGCCACGGGTGAAAACGACCTTTCCGTTCAGGTAATCGCGGGCGCGGGCGAGAAAATCGTCGACGGCGTTCTCCTTCACGATCACCGTAAATCGGGCGGCGTCGGAAAAATCCCGTGAGAGCAAGATCTCATGCTCCAAAAATCGCATGACTGCGTTGACCTCGGCGTAATCGACGATCAGGCAGACCTCCACGCCCGTCTCATAGGACCGAACCTCGCTCTGTGCAACGCCGTCCGCGGCACAGCCCGAATAGGCGCGGGTGAGCCCTCCCGCTCCCAGTTTGATGCCGCCGAAATAACGCACGACGGCGATCACGGTCTCCTTGAGTTCCTTCGCCTTGAGAACGCCTAAAATCGGCATTCCCGCGGTGCCCTGCGGCTCCCCGTCATCCGAAAACCGTTGCAGGTTCCCGAGTTTATCGGCAATATAGCCGTAGCAGACGTGGGTCGCCAGCGGGTGGAGGGAACGGATCTTTGCAAGATACGCCTTCGCCTCTTCCTCCCCCTCCGCATGAGCGACATAGGCGAGAAAACGGGACTTTTCGATTGTCTTTTCGGCGACGGTCTCACCGACGACGCTCTTGTATTGCATGGTGGATGATGTTTGAAGTGGGCACTGAGAGATGACACCCCCTCAGTCGCGCAAGGTCAGCGCGACAGCTCCTCCTCAAGGGGGAGCCGAGAGTGGCGGGCATAATCCCCCCCACCACCGCCTGTGGCGGAGCCTCCCCCCCGAAGGGGGAGGCCTTAGGGCGCTTTCCCCTTGGGATCCTTCCACACGCCGTCTGCGACGGCGGCTCAGGATGACCGTAAGACGGAAATCCGAGGTCAGTTGCGGGTTACTTTGATGTGGACTTTTTTGCCCTTGTGGAGGATGAAATCGCCTGCGGGGACGGGCGTTGTAAGGGTCGCCTTCTCATCGCCGAGGGTGACGCCGCCCTGTTCTATAAGCCTTCTCGCCTCGCCGTTGGATTTGCACAGCCCCGTCGCCACGAGCACGGCGACGATATTGGGCGTATCGGCGGGAATGACCTTTACGGGCATCTCCCCCTCTCCCGAAAATGCCGCCTTAGCCTGTGCCGCAGCGGTGTCCGCCACCTCTTTGCCGTGGACGGCGAGGGTGAGCTCATAGGCGAGCCGCTCCTTTGCGGCGTTCATGCGCTCGTCCTGATAGCGGCAGAGCTCCTTCACTTCGGCAACGGGCACAAACGTCAGGAGCATGAAGCATTTTTCGACGTCGGCGTCCGCCGTATTGCGCCAGTACTGGTAGAAATCGTAGGGCGAGGTCTTGTTCTCATCCAGCCAGACGGCGCCCTTCTGCGTCTTGCCCATCTTCTTGCCCTCGCTCGTCGTGAGGAGTTGGAAGGTCATGGCGTAGGCGGGCTTTCTCTCCTTTCTCCTGATGAGATCGGCGCCCGCGAGGATGTTGCTCCACTGGTCATCGCCGCCGAGCTCGAGCGAGCAGCCGTATTTTTGGTGCAGGACGAGGAAATCGTACGCCTGCATGAGCATATAATTGAATTCGAGGAAAGAAAGTCCCCGCTCCATACGGGAACGGAAGCACTCCGCCGTGAGCATCTTATTGACGGAGAAGTGCACACCGATGTCACGCAGGAAATCGACGTAATTGAGCCCCAACAGCCAGTCGGCGTTGTTGACGACGATCGCGGCGTTTTCGCCCTCGAAACGGACGAATTTGGACATCTGCTTTTTGAAGCATTCGACATGGTGGGCGATGGTCTCCTTCGTCATCATGGCACGCATATCCGTTCTGCCCGACGGGTCGCCGATCATCGCAGTCCCGCCGCCGATGAGGATGATGGGCCTATGCCCCGCGTCCTGCATATGCTTCATCGCGACAAGCTGCATGAAGTGTCCGACGTGAAGAGAATCCGCCGTAGGATCGAATCCGATGTAAAAGGGCACGCTCTCGCGCCCCAAAAGCTCGTAGAGCTCCTCCTCGTAGACGGTCTGTTTGATAAATCCCCTCTCTCTGAGGGTGTCCATAACGTTTTGCATGGTAAACTCCTTCTTTGGAGTTTATTATACAACCGTCGGAGGGAATCTGTCAATCGTTCTCGCACAAAATTCCCCGTTTTGCACGGGGTTTGAGCCCTTCGAGGGCACGGAGCGCGGCGAAAAGCTCCTCCGACGTATGCGTGCGGAGTTCCTCGCGGAGCCTTCTGTTGCGTGCCCGCTGCTGCTGTTTTCTGTAAAGTTCGATGACAGTCTCTGCGTATAACCCATCCATACACCCCATTATACGCAGAATACCTGACATATATTGTCAGGTATGGAAAAATTTTTGGGCGATGAATGGCGTTTTCTCCCGAAATAAGGGCAGAACATGACGAAAGGCCGTCCGAGGGGGACGGCCGATCTGTTATTTCAGGGCGGCTTCGCCGTTTGTGGCGATGACTTCCCTGTAAAAATACGCACTCTTTTTGGGGGTACGCTCGAGGGTCACGGGGTCGAAGTGGACGATGCCGAATTTCTTCGAGAACCCCTCCGTCCACTCGTAGTTGTCGTAGAAGGTCCAATAGAAATACCCCTCGACGGGGATCTCCTGTGCGGCGCGGTGGAGCTGACGAAGATACCGTTTCAAAAAGTCGATGCGGCTGTCGTCGTTGATCTCGCCGTTTACATCCTTCCACTCCGCGAGCGCAACGCCGTCCTCGGTATAGACGACGGGCAGGCCGTATCTCTCATGGATGAATTTTGGTCCATAGTACATGACCTCGGGATAGACGTTCCAGCGCATATCCGTCTTGGGAACGGCGGGCGAGGGAGTCACATAGACGGGCTTTCCGCCCTCGTCGCGGACGGGATTGCCCGAATAGGTGTTGAGCCCGCAGAAATCGAGCTTGCTTTTGATGATCGTCATATCCTCTGCGGGGGGCTCGAAGCCGTTTTCCCTGAACCATGCAAGGAAGTCCCCGGGATATTCCCCCTTGAGGAGGGGATCCAGCCAAAGGGCGGGGCCGCCGAAATCCTTATGGCAGGCAAACGTCTCCTTTTTGGCAATTGCGATGTCCTTTTCCTCGGCCGTGGCGGGGATGGCGGGCCAGTATGCCTGTGCGGTGCCGATCTTCACGGGGCGCCCCACCGTCTTCCTGATGATCTTTTCCGCCTTGCCGCAGGCGAGGAGCACGTTGTGCGAGATGCGTGCGACGTCGCGGACGGGCAGTTTCAGGAAGGGAGCGTGCACCGCCGTGAAGTGCCCGAGCCCGACGAAACACTCGGGCTCGTTGATGAGGATGAAGTGGTCAACATAGTCCCCGAAGAGCTCTGCGCAGACCTTGGCATAGTTTTCGAACCAATCCGAACTGTCGGGATTCAGCCAGCCCCCTTTTTGATAGAGAGCATAGGGATAGTCCCAGTGGAAGAGGGTCATCCAAGGCTCGATCCCCGCTTCCCTGAGCGCTTGGAGGAGGCCGAGATAGAACTTTTTCCCCGCCTCGCTCACCTTGCCGACCCCTTCGGGAATGAGGCGGGACCAGTTGACGGAGAAGCGGTATGCCTTGATGCCGAGCTCCTTCATGAGCGCGACGTCCTCTCTCCACTTATGGTAATGGTCGCAGCCGATGTGCCCTTTATGCCCCTCGAAGACGCGGCCCTCTGTCGCCGAGGCGACATCCCAGACGCTGAGTCCTTTATCGTCCTCGTAGGTACCGCCCTCGATCTGGTAGGACGCCGTCGCGACGCCCCATGCAAAGTTTTTACAGAATGACATAGAATGCTCCTGAAAGTGATAGTGTTTGGAACCCCCTCCCCTACCCCTCCCCCTTAAAAAGGGGGAGGGCAAGAGGCAAACGCCCCCGCCCCTCAGGGGGCAAGAGGCAAACGCCCCTGCCCCTCAGGGGGGCAAGACAAGCGACCCTGCCCTTCACCCATAAAGGAGAGAAAGGAAAGTGAGTTTCAGAGATTTTCCGCCTCTTCGATCCAGAGGGCGGCGGAGGCATCCGACGGCATACGCCAGTCTGCACGGGGAGAGAGGGAGACGGATCCCACCTTCACGCCGTCGGGCAGACAGTTCCGCTTGAACTGCTGGGCGAAAAAGCGTTTATAGAAGTCCACGAGCCACTTTTTGAGGGTAGCACGGTCATATTTCCCTGCGAATGCGATCTCGGCGAGGGCGAGCGTCTTTGCGGGGGAATCCCCTCTCCGCACGAAATGGTACAGATAGAAATCGATGAGTTCGTAGGGCCCGACGAGCTCCTCCGTCTTCTGTGCGATCTTTCCCTCGCTGTCGGGCGGAAGAAGTTCGGGGGAGATCTCCGTGCCGAGGATGCTCTTGAGAACGATCTCCACCCGTCCGCCGAGCCGCTCCGCCTCCGCGTCGACGAGATATTTCACGAGCGTCTTGGGAATGGAGGAATTGACGGCATACATACTCATATGGTCGCCGTTGTACGTGCACCAGCCGAGGGCGAGCTCGGAAAGATCCCCCGTGCCGACGACGAGACCGCCCGTCTGGTTCGCGACGTCCATGAGGATCATCGTGCGGTATCTCGCCTGTGAATTCTCATAGACGACGTTCGTCACTTCGGGGTCGTGCCCGATGTCCTTGAAGTGCCTGAGCACGGTCTGGGAGATGTTGATCGTCCTCACCGTGACGCCGAGCGCCTGCATGAGCGCGTTTGCGTTGTTCTTTGTCTTTAAGGTCGTGCCGAAGCCCGGCATGGTGATCGCGACGACGTCCTCGTGGGATTTCCCCAAGAGATCGAAGGCGCGGCAGATCACGAGCAGTGCGAGCGTGGAATCCAGCCCGCCCGAGACGCCGATGACAGCCGTCTTCGCATGAACATGGGAGATGCGTCTTGCAAACGCGTGCGCCTGCATATCGAGAATGAGCTGTGCACGCTCCTTCCGCTGTGTCCCGTCATGGGGAACGAAGGGCGTCGGGTCGACTTTCCGAAGGGTAAGCGGTGCATCCGTCACAAAGGAAGCGGGAGACCACCGATAGAGCGGCGCCTCGGGCGGATCGCCTTGAAAGCCGAGGAAGGAAGTCGTCCGTCTGCGCGATGCGATGAGATAGCCGACGTCGATCTCCGCCTCGCAGGCCTCGTCCGAAAACGGACTCGTCTCGGCGAGACAGTCCCCGTTTTCATAGATCATGTTATTGCCCGCAAAGACCATATCCGACGTGCTCTCCCCCACCCCGGAGCTGCAATAGACATAGGCGCAGATGTTCTTTCTCGAATGGGCTGAGAGGATGCCGTGGCGGCGTTCACGCTTGCCGACGAGTTCGTTGGAAGCCGAGAGGTTGACGATGACCGTCGCGCCGTGGCGGCAATGTTCGATCGAGGGTGGGGCGGCCGTCCAGATGTCTTCGCAGATCTCACAGGCGACATAGACGTCGTGCTCTTTGTCATAGACGATACTGTTTGCGGAAATGCTCGCCGCGCCATTCTTCAGGGAGACGTAGCCGTCCAAGCCTCTTCCACTCGTGAAGTGGCGCTGTTCGTAGAATTCGCCATAGTTGGGAAGATAGGTTTTAGCCGTGAAGGAGAGTACTGTTCCATCTGAAATTGCCGCCGCGCAGTTGTAGATCTTGTCTCCGAAAGCGACGGGGAGACCGACATAGACGAGCATTTTTTTGCCCTTGGTTGCCGCAGCGATCTCCTCAAGGGCGGAAAGACACCCGTCGAGCAGGGTCTGTTGCAGGAAGAGGTCCCCGCAGGTGTAGCCCGAGATGCCGAGCTCGGGGAAGACGAGGAGCTCTGTTCCCTTCTCCGCCTGTTTTTCGATGAGCTCGATGATTTTTTTTGCGTTATAGGCGGGATCGGCGACCTTGAGATCGGGGCTCACCGCCGCCGCTTTCAAAAATTGATGTTTCATGATGCCTTAATCCTCTTCCCCCGCAATGGAATCGACGGAAGCGCCCTTTGCGGCGAGACGGATCTTTTGTTCGATCTCGGCGGCAAGTTCGGGGTTATCCTTGAGGAACTGGCGCATCTTTTCTTTGCCGTTGGCGATCTTGTTATCGTTGTAGCTGAACCATGCGCCGCTCTTTTTGATGATGTCGTACTGTACGCCGAGGTCGATGATGCAGCCCTCCTGCGAGATCCCCTCGCCGTACATGATGTCAAATTCTGCCTGACGGAAGGGAGGCGCGAGTTTGTTCTTGACAACCTTGGCACGCGTTCTGTTGCCCGCCGCCCCCTCGGTGTCTTTGAGGATGTCCGTCTTCCTTACGTCGATACGGATCGAGGCATAGAATTTGAGCGCCTTGCCGCCGGGGGTGACTTCGGGGTTGCCGAACATCACGCCCACCTTTTCACGGAGCTGGTTGATAAAGATGACGCAGGTCTTGGACTTGTTGACGATCGCCGTGAGCTTTCTGAGCGCCTGCGACATGAGCCGTGCCTGAAGCCCGACGTGGTTCTCCCCCATGTCCCCCTCGATCTCCGCTTTGGGCGTGAGCGCCGCAACGGAGTCGACGACGATGATGTCGACCGCGGAGCTTCTCACGAGCGCGTCCACGATGTCGAGCGCCTGTTCACCCGTGTCGGGCTGGGAGACGTAGAGTTCGTCGAGATTGACGCCGAGATGCTTTGCATAGACGGGATCGAGCGCGTGTTCCGCGTCGACGAATGCCGCAATGCCGCCGAGCTTCTGGGTCTGGGCGACGGCGTGGAGGGCGACCGTCGTCTTGCCCGAGGATTCGGGGCCGTAGATCTCGATCATTCTGCCGCGGGGAAGCCCGCCGATGCCGAGGGCGAGGTCGAGGGCGAGACATCCCGTAGGGATGACTTCGATGTCCGTGTTGCCCGCGTTCTCGCCGAGTTTCATGATCGCGCCCTTGCCGTAGCTCTTTTCGATCTGGGCGAGGACGGCGTCGAGCGCCTTTTTCTTTTCTTCGTTCATGATCTATCTCCTTGAAGTTTATCCTTTTTCTTATTTGATCGCACGGAAGGCGTAGAAGAGAGCGAGGCGGATCGCTGTCTCCGTGACCGTCTCCCTGTCCCCCGTGAGCTGTTTGCGGTACACGCGGACGTTTTCCTTCGTCCCGACCGCGAGATAGCAGAGCCCCGCGGGCAGCTTCCCGTCCGTCTCGGGGCCCGCAAAGCCCGTCGTCGCAATGGAAATATCGCAATTCCCCTGACGGATGAGCCCCGCCGCCATCTCATAGGCGACTTCGTCCGAGACGGCGCCCTTGGTCTGCAGGGTGAAATGGGAGACGCCGAGCCGCGCCTCCTTCGATGCACTGTCGTAGGTATTCATCCCCTCGTAGAAGACTGCGCTCGCACCGGGGACCTTGACGATCTCCCTGCCGACGCCGCCGCCCGTAAAGCTCTCCGCGGTGGCCAGCTTCATCCTGCGTACTTTGAGCGCCTCCACGAGGCGGGCGGCAAGCTCATCGTCCTGCATACTGTAGATGTAGTCGGAGAGCTCTGTCGCGAGGATGCGGATGACCTCGTCCGCCGTCATCTTGGGCGTGAGTTCGTCGTAGATGATCTCGATGCGCCCGCAGCCGTAGCGTTCGCTTGTATGGATAGTGAGCTTGTCCTCCGCCGCCCGTGTCGCTTTCAGGACCGCGTCGCGCAGTTTCTCGGGGGGAACGCCGACCGTGCGGATCACCTCGCGGCGGTACCGCTTGCCGCGGAAGGCGTCGATCTCGGGAATGGTCTCAGAGGCTGCGAGCTTTACCCCCTCCCCTCCCGCGGGCAGGACGGCATACAGCTTCCCGTCCGTCTTGAGAAGGCTCTCCGTGAACGGCGCTTCCGCCGCGGCCGAGACGGCCTCCTTTGCGGCGCCGATGAGCGGTCTGTCGCAGATCACGAGAATACATTTATGCTCAGCCGAGAGCCTCGCGATCGCAGACGGCAGGGCGGAGGGAGCATCATAGGGCAAGAGAACGGTCTCGTCGAGGAAGACACCCCCCGAAAGGAGTGCATCCGTGACGGCGGTGAAATCCACCGATGAGATCCCGCTGTGATTGTTGAAAAGGACGATCGCCGCGATCATGATTCTTCCCTGAGGACTCCTCTGTTTTTGATGATATAGTTTGCGCCCGAGAGCACGGTAAGAAGGGAGGCAAGCAGAAGAAGCGCCATGCCGATGATCGCGCCGAGCTCCTCGTAGCCGAACACGTCGCCGCCCGTCCGAAGGAAGGGCATGACGCAGAGCAGGACGACAATGGTCACATCCTGCACGGTCGTCTTGACCTTGCCGAGCTTGTCGGCGGCGATGACTGCGCCCTTCTCCACCGCGACGAGGCGGAACCCGCTGACGATGAGCTCCCGCGCCATGATGAGCGCGACCGAGATGCCTGCGGCGATGGGTCCCCAGCCCGAAAGTGTATTGTAGCCGAAGATATTGGGACGGGTCAGGAGCAGGATGAATGCCGTCGAGACGAGCACTTTATCTGCGATCGGGTCGAGAAATTTGCCCATGTTGGTGACGAGACGATATTTGCGGGCGATATAGCCGTCGAGAAAGTCGGTAAACGCGGCGAGCGCAAAGACGCCCGCGGCGATGAAATAACAATACTTCCAAAGGTCACCGAGGTAGAACACGGTGACGAACAGGGGGATCATAATAATCCGCGTCAGCGTAAGTTTGTTGGGTAAATTCATAGTTCTCCTTTTTCGCCGTTCGTGCCGCATGAGACGCCGTAGAGGTCGTATGCATCGGCGCGCTCAACGGTCACAAGATAGCGTTTCCCCTCCTCCGCTTTTGGTGCGGTGAAGTAGACGCAGCCGTCGATCTCATATGCCTGAAAATATGCCCTGCCGACGAAGCAGCTCTTTTCGTAATCGATGCCGTCGCAGATGACGGAAAGCTCCTTCCCGACATAGGCACGGAGTTTTTCCGCCGAGACTTCCGCCTGTTTTTTGTAAAGCTCTCTCACCCAACGTTTTTTCGTCGGCGCGGGGATCTGCCCCTTGAGCCGATAGGCGGGCGTGTCCTGCTCCCGTGAATAGGCGAAGAAGCCGCAGTTCTCGAACTTTGCCTCCCCGAGGAAGCCGAGAAGGGATACGTGCTCCTCCTCCGTCTCCGTGGGAAAGCCCGCGATAAACGTCGTGCGGAGGGCGATCCCGTGAATTCTTTCACGGAGCTTTGCGAACAGGGCGAGATACTCCTCCTTGGAGCCCCGCCGCCCCATGAGCCTGAGGATCCTGTTCTCGCAGTGCTGGAGCGGGATATCGAGATATTTGATGATCTTGGGATTCTCCGCGATCTCCTCGATGAGCCCGTCCGTGATGGCTTCCGGGTAACAGTATAGCAGACGAATATGACAGATATTGTCAAGTTTCGAAATTTTTTTGAGAAGTTCCGTGAGTTTGTTCTCCCCGCCGTCCTCGCCGTAGCGGGTGACGTCCTGTGCGACGAGCACGAGCTCGTCGGTCTCCCCGAGAGACCTTGCCTCTTCGACGAGCTCCTCCATGGGATAGGAGACATACTTCCCTCTGATCCTTGGGATGAGGCAGTATGTACAATGGTTGAAGCAGCCGTCTGCGATCTTGAGATATTTGAGATGGGGCATAGTGGAGACGAGGCGTTCGGGCCTCATTCCGCTCCCCGTTCCCACGGCGTTGATTCGGATCCCCTCGCGGTAGGACCGCTCGAGCGCGGGGAAGAGCTCGGAAAAGTCCTTGACGCCGAGAAAGACGTCCGCCTCCGTGAGGGCGGGGTAGAGCTCGCCGATGAATTTCTCGGGCAGGCAGCCCGTGACGACGATCTTTTCGAGCGCGCCGCTGCGGTAGCCGTTCCCCTCTAAAATGGCGGAAATGGACTCCTCGCGGGCGCTGTTTAAGAAAGCACAGGTATTGACGATGAGCACCTGTGCCTCGGAGAGGTCGTCCGTGAGCGTACAGCCGTGCCGCACGATCTCACCGAGCAGTCTCTCGCCGTCCACGCGGTTCTTGTCGCAGCCGAGGGAGATCATTCCGAAAATCTTTTTCAGCATCAGTCGAGGCTCCCGTACTTGCTTTCAAATTCTTCCTTCGTGATGAGGACGGCACGCGCCTTTGCGCCGTCGAACTTGGAAATGTAACTCTGCGCCTCCATCCACTCGATGATCTTGCCCGCGTGATTATAGCCCACGCCGCAGCTGCGCTGGATGAGGGAAATGGAAGCCTGTCCGCGCTTGATGACGATGGCGAGCGCACGGATATAGGTATCGTTCACGGCGTCATCTCCCCCGCCGCCGACCGAATCCGCAGGGCCGCCGTTCGCCTTGTCGATGAACTCGGCGATCTCGTCGTCATAGTAGGACTCGTTGTTCTCTTTGATGAATTTGACGACGCGCTGTGTCTCGGTCGTGCCGATATAGACGCCCTGCACGCGCTTGGTCTTTCCGCCCGCCTTGACGAGCATATCCCCCTTGCCGAGAAGGGTCTCCGCCCCCGTCTCGTCGAGGATGATACGGGAGTTGAGTTCGGAGTCGACGCTGAGGGCGATCCTCGTGGGGAGATTGCTCTTGATGACGCCCGTGACGACCTCTGCGGAGGGACGCTGGGTCGCGAGGACGATGTGGATGCCCGCGGCTCTCGCCTTCTGGGTGAGCCTCTGGATGCGTTCTTCGAGATCTTTCTTGGCGACGAGCATGAGGTCACCGAACTCATCGACGACGATGAGGATCTTGGGGAGCTTCTCCTCCCCCTCCCCGAGCGTGGCGTTGTATTCATCGATCTTGCGGACGGCCATGCCCGCGCGGGTCCTCTCGTTGAAGAGGCTGTATCTTCTCTCCATCTCCTTGATCGCCCAGTTGAGCGCCGTAACGACCTTGGAGGGTTCGGTGATGATCTCATTGATCATGAGGTGCGGGAGCCCCTCGTAGATCGTAAACTCGGACTGTTTGGGGTCGATCAGGATGAGGCGGAGCTCCTCGGGGGAGTACTTATAGAGGAGCGAGATGAGCATCGCGTGCATCGTGATGGACTTGCCCGAGCCCGTCGTCCCCGCGACGAGGATATGGGTCATCGCCGAGACGTCGCCGCAGACGCTTCTCCCCTCGAGATCCTGCCCGAGCGCAAACGTGAGCGCCTCGGGGTCGTATTGCAGGAAGGCCTCCGATTCGAGTACGGTCTTGAGCCCAACCGTGACGCGCTTGGCGTTGGGAACTTCGACGGAGATCCCCCCCACTTCGGGGTTGGCGTACATATTGACGTTTTTGACTTTGAGGTACATGGCGATTTCGCCGCTGTACTTGGTGACCATGTTGATCGTCGCCCGTTCGGGCATCGCGAGGTCGTACCGCGTGACGGCAGCTCCCCCGCAGACGCCGATGACCCGCGTCTCCAGCCCGTAGCGGCGGAGCGTGTCGAGAATGATGCCCGAATTGCGCCCGACTTCTTCATTGGAGAGGACGGGTTTGTCGGGATATTCGTCGAGAAGGTCGGTGTCGGGACGGCGGTATTTCTTCCAGACGTGCTTTTTCTTGGGTTTGGGCTGTTCCTGCGGCAGGGCACGTGTCCGTGCGGGCGGATCCTGCGGCAGGGCGGGAGCGGGCGCGGGGGGCACGGGTGAAGCGGGCTGCTCTGCGGACGGTTCGAGCGGTTCATCCTCATCGAAAAGATCTGCCGCGGAGCGCATATCCGTATCGAAAATACGGCTGTTGCGGGGAAGCTCCTCCCCGGTGCTGTCTGCGGTTGTATCGCGGAGCCCTCTGCCGAACTCGGGCGTGCTGTCTGTGGGGGTATCGCGAAGTCCTCTACCGAACTCGGGCGTATCGTCTGCGGGTGTATCACGGAGTCCTCTGCCGAATTCGGGCGTGTCGTCTGCGGGCGTATCGCGGAGCCCTCTGCCGAACTCAGGCGTGTCGTCTGCGGGCGTATCACGGAGTCCTCTGCCGAACTCGGGCGTGTCGTCCGCGGGTGTATCGCGGAGCCCTCTGCCAAATTCGGGCGTGCTGTCTGACGGAGTATTACGGAGCCCTCTGCCGAAACTTTCGGGGGGGAGCTCCGAGGGGTTCTCGCGCGATCTTCTGCCGAAGTCCTCCGTCGGCAGGTCGGTAAATTCTTCGCCCGCGGGGCGGCTGAAGAGGCTGCGGAAGGCGGATTCACGCTCCTGACCCCCCATCGGGAAGCGTCCCGACTCGGGTTTGCGGGGCTCGGCGGGTGCGGGCGGCTCGGGAGGAAGGCGGGAAGTGTCCGTTCCGCGCGGTTCCACGAAACGGGATGTCTCCCCGGGCACGTC
>CANQLW010000044.1 GCA_947624805.1 uncultured Clostridia bacterium
CTGCACTGTTGAGCGAGAACTGCGCCGCTCCACCCAATTTGGTACCCTACGGGAACCATAATGTCGGGGAGAGCGATGTCGAGCCGCAACTCAATATCCCAGAGGGTAACATTCCTCGAACGATTTCTTTTTGAGCACGCGCCCGAAGGAGCGCGGACGAAAAAAGAAATCGTTCGAAACTCCTCTTCACCCCCTCTCATATGGTACCATTACAATATTCAGATAGAAGATATTATCCCGCATCTCCACTTCCATCGTACCGTTGTAGCGTTTGCAGATATACTGAATGCTCTTGAGCCCGAAGCCGTGGTTGATCTTATCCTTCTTGCTCGTCGCAGGCAGCCCGTTCTCCCCCACTTCGGGCGTATCGGCGAAATAATTATGTTCACGGATGTAGAGCATCTCCCCCACCGCCTTGACCTGCAAGTCGATAATCCTGAGTCTCTCCTCGAGCTTGAGCACCGCCTCGATCGCATTGTCGACGATATTCCCGAACAGGGCGTAGATGTCCTCCTTCCGCATAAAGCCGAGCTTCTCACCGTCGATGATATACCCGAAATTGATATGCTGTTTGTTGCAGAGCAGGCTCTTTTCGGTGAGAATGGTGTCGAGGCACTCGTTGCCCGTCTTGACAACGGAATCATAGATGGAGATCCGCTCCTCAAGCTCCTTGAGCACGTTCGGATCGACTCCCCCGCTCGTCTCCAGCTCCCTGATCTGGTGCTTGATGTCGTGGCACTTCATGTTGATGATCTCGATGTTCTCCTTGGACATCTCATACTGCGACTTGGTCTTGTCCCAGATCTTCTGCATGAGATCGAGATCGTTCTCTGCCTTTCTGCGCAGGGCGACCTCGAACTGCAGATACAGCGAGACGATACAACACAGCACATTGTAGAACCCGACGATGACGATATACAGCTTCACCCCTTCGACCCCGTCGGCAGGGTTAAAGACGACAAGCGCATTCAGGACGATGTCGATGAGCAGGATAAAGATCGAAAAAAAGAAGATGAACGCCTTCTCGACGTCGATGTTCTCCTCGGGGGAGAGTTTGGTCGAAAAGAACAGATAACAGCAGAAATAACTGACGACGTACA
Organism: uncultured Clostridia bacterium; assembly: GCA_947624805.1. Classification (GTDB taxonomy): domain Bacteria; phylum Bacillota; class Clostridia; order Christensenellales; family Borkfalkiaceae; genus Gallimonas. The sequence goes on from CANQLW010000044.1 coordinate 1,101, forward strand.
CGATCATGTACACCGCAAAGATGAGCAGATTGGGAAAGATCTGCAAAAACGTGTCCTCGCCGTAAAAGCCCGTCGCGCTCGTCGCCCCCATGAGAACGAGCATGATGTTGTAGAGCTCATAACTGAGATGCTGGGTCGTATAGCCCGCAAAACAGCAGAAGATTACCGTAAACCAGCTCTCGCGGAAGAGAGCTTTGGCGACGAAGACCGTAAACAGGAAGATGACGAGGAAGGTCAGGGCGAAGAGGAAGGGATTCCCGGGGAGCACGGGGAAGAGCCATGCAAAGAGAAAGCACGCCCCGATCCCGATCACAAGCCTCAGCCAGAACCACGGCCGCCGCCTGAAACGGTAAATATACAGACTCTCCGCAACGAGCAGCTCGATGACGAAGAGGAAGGATTTGTAAAATTCAAACTGGGTCATATCAGAGGTTTAATCCGAGATAGCGGTTGAGCTCCACGATAAAATCTTTCTTCCGCGGGTGGGAGATCGCGACCCTGTCCGTCCTGTCCGACTTCCTGCCCGAGGAGACGATCACGAAGAACCCGTCGATGCCCGTCACATATCTGAGATTCACGAGGCAGTAGTTGTTGCACTTTGCAAAGTGATTGCGGATGAAGATGGGTTCGAGCTTCTTGAGCGTCCCCCGCTCCTCGTAATCCCTGTCCGCCATATGGTAGATGACTCTGTGTTTGAGCACTTCCACGAAACGGATGGATTTGACGGGGATAAACTTGACGACCCCGTCGTCCTTGACGGAGACGACGTCCCTGTTGTCCCGCAGATCTTTTTTGAGCACGCGGTCGAGCTTCATGGCGAGCTCGAAATAGGAAACGGGCTTCACGACGAAATCGTCCGCATTGACTTCATAGCCGTTGATCGCATACTGCCGCATATTCGTGACAAAGATGAGCGAGACGGTATCGTCGAGATCGCGCAGTTTTCTCGCCGCATCCATGCCGTTCATGGCGGGCATTTCGATGTCGAGCAGGATGAGATCGTAGCGGTCTGTGTACTGCGTGAGAAAGACGACGGGATTTTCGTACCAGTCCGCATGGTACTCGATCCCCCTGTCCGCCGTGTAGCGGGCAAGGATATCCATCAGATCGTCCGCCATCTTTTTTTCGTCATCCACGATCGCGATATTCAGCATGATCCCCTCGCAATATTGAAATTCGAAAATATTTTACATCAAATGATTTTATTTGTCAAGCATCGTGTGATTTTGTTTGCAAGAAAAAATCCTCCCCTTCTCACCCCTCGCCCACCCCTTGCCTGCCCCCTTTTCAAGGGTGGAGCAACGCGTTCTGCGAAAGGTCCAGTGGACCTTTCGCGCGTTGCGACATGAGCGAGCGCATTATCTCGCGCGAGCGGTGACCGAGGGCGGGACTCTACCCGCCCGAGATGGGTGGCGCGGCGTAGCCGCGTCAGGTGGGGGTTGCCTTGGCGCCCCGCCCCCGCGTCATCCTGCCCCGCCCCCCCGCGTCATCCTGAGGCGAAGCCGAAGGATCCCCTCAAACGCAGTCCCCCCCTCAACGGCGTCCGAAAAGCTCCTCCTTGGGGAGGAGCTGTCGCGCGTCAGCGTGACTGAGGCGGGGACCTTGCTGCCCCTCTTAGGGGAAGTCCCCGCGTAGCGGGGAAAGGGGTTCCCCCCTCAACGGCGTCGAATCAGCCTGAACAGGAAGGAAATCAATAGAGCGATCAGATCGATGATGAGCGCGATCGAGAAAAAGCAGATCATATACCCCGCCGCCGTCATGAGCCACGCGGTAAACGTATGCAAAAAGGCGGGCGCGGCGAACCCGAGGATGACGTCCACGACGAAAAAGAGCAGCAACAGCACGATGAGCCCGCTCCATGCGCCTTTGAGGTCGGCATGGCTCAGGGTCATGTGCAGGGCGAGGAACATCCCGACGAGGAGGAACACCCACCACCGCCAGTTGGCGGCATAGGCGAAGAATGCCCCGATCGCGGCGAAGAAATTCTGAAGCGCCGCGCCGAACCCGTCGGACAGGCCGATGCCGCGGATATGCCCCGACATTTGGGCGACCATCGCGGGCATCAGAAGCCATGCGATGAGGTATAACAGCGCCGAGATGACGAGGATAGGCGCAATCCCGATAAAGAAATTGCCGATGCTCTGGTACACGTTCGTCTTACGGTAGGTATGACTGACGTACCCGAGCGTGCCGTCCTCGGCGCCGACCTGAAAGAGCTTGATCTCGTGGATCCTGTGTCCGAAGATCAGACACATGAGCGCATGGGAGAGCTCATGGACGGGCGTCCCGATGAATCCCGTGATATAGCAGACCGTCTTGCCGCGGGACCCGAAATTTGCATAAAAGAATCTGTTGCAGAGGGCGATGAGCAGACCGAACACGAAGATCGGCACGAGGATCAACAGCATCTGCATGAGATACTCCATCAAAATATCAACGAACACGTTTCCTCCTTCTCGGCGGCGCCCCGCCGTGTCAATGACAAATTCCGCTCAGCAGTCATACTCCGTGACCGAGCCGTTGGGCTGGGAATAGGCGTAAAACTCTCCGTCGGTCATATCCATAAAATAGGTACGGATGATCCTGCACGCACTGCCGTGGGAGACGAGGCAGAGCGTCTTGTCCCGAAAGTCCGCGATGAGACTGTCGAGAAATTGGTAGATACGGGCGGCGACCTGTAAGTTGGATTCCCCGTTCGGGTACTTCACCGCAAAGTTATGGCGGCAAAAGAGGCCGTCGGGACGGGCACAGCTCGTCTGTTCGAGATCGCCGAAATCGCGCTCACAGAGCCTTTCATCGCAGAGGATCGGGATCTTTCTGCCGCCGACGACCGCCTCCGCCGTCTCCCGTGCCCGTTGCAAGGGGGAGGAGATGACGAGATCGAGAGGGATATCGCGCATGGAAGCGGTGAGCGCCGCCGCCTCGCGCCGTCCCTCTGCATTGAGCGGGACGTCCGTCCTGCCGCAATAGATCTTTTCCGCACTGCAATCCGTCGTGCAGTGTCTGACAACGTAAAGTTTCATTTCGTCCCCGTTTGACTTGATTTTACCCGATACATCCGCATTTGTCAAGCCGATTTCCCCTCCGCCGCCGAACATTCCCCCCTCTGCCAAAGGATCCTAAAGAACGCAATTCAAAAAAGCTCCCCCTCGGGGGGGAGCAACGCGTTCTGCGAAAGGTCCAGTGGACCTTTCGCGCGTTGCGACATGAGCGAGCACATTATCTCGCGCGAGCGGTGACCGAGGGCGGGATTCTACCCGCCCGAGACAGCTGTCACCGCAGGTGACTGAGGAGGGGAAAGGCTCCTCCCGCCCCCACGTCATCCTGAGGGCGAAGCCCGAAGGATCCCCTCAAACGCAGTCCAAAAAAAGGCTCCTCCCAAGGAGGAGCTGTCGAACGTAGTGAGACTGAGGTGGGCAATAAGGATCCCCTCCTTCCGTTTCTCAATCCTCAGTATCGAAACAATACGCCGCCGTGTAGGCATACACTTCGCCGACGTCGAGGATCGAGCTTCCGTAAGAGGCATATGAGGCGTTGTTGACGTTGTCGGGGATCGCCTCCGTCTCGAGGCAGAACCCCGCACGTTTGCCGTAATAATTATGCTTCCCCTCCTGATGGAGCCCGTTCCCCGAGTAGAACTGCACGGCGGGCGCATCGGTGAAACAGCGCATACGGATCCCCGTCTTTCTGCTCTTGGCGACGGCGTATTGCCGATACCCCTCTCCGTTGAGAATGTAGCAGTGATCGTACCCTTTGCCCTGCAGGAGGTCGCCATCGTCCGCCTCGATATCCTTCCCGATCTCCTTCATCACGTTGAAGTCGAAAGCCGTCCCCGTAACCCCCTTGACCCCGCCGTTCGGGATCATGTTGATGTCCGTAGGAACGATCTTGCCGCTGTCGATCTGCAGCAGGTTATTGAGAATGCTGCCGTCCGATTCCCCGTTGAGATTGAAATAGGCATGGTTCGTCAGATTGACTGCCGTCTTACGGGTCGTCGTCGCACGGTAGGAGATCTTCAGCTCCCCGCCCCGCAGGGTATAGACGACCTCGACGGACAGATCCCCCGGGTAGTTCTCCTCACCGTCGGGGGAGAAGAGGGAGAGGTGCAGGGCATCGCCCTCGATCCTGTGCTCCCAGATCTTTTTATTGAAGCCGACCTTCCCGCCGTGGAGATGGTTGCCGCGGTCATTGCAATAGAGGGAATACGTCTTGTTGTCGATCTCGAGATGTCCCTTTCCGATCCTGTTCCCGAACCTGCCGATGAGGGCGCCGAGATAGCCGCCGTTCCGCTCATAGGCGCTCACTTCATGATAGCCGAGGACGACGTCCACGGGCCTGCCCTTCCTGTCGGGCACGGTGAGGCTCTGCAAGATGCCGCCAAAGTTGAGGATTACCGCGGTGCAGCCGCCGTCTTCGAGTCTGAAGGCGAGGACTTCCCGCCCGTCAAGTGTTTTACCGAATTTTTCCTGTGTGATCATATTCCCTCCTGTTGACAAAAAAGATTTCAACCTATTATAACACAAAAATCCCCATAAGGGAAGGGGAAACGTAAATAATTTCGGCAAATTTATACAAACTTTGGATATGCAGCGAAGATACATTCCCGCAGTCGTGCTCTTTGTCACACTGCTCCTGTTGCTCGCAGGGCTCGGCGCACGCATCACCGCCGTCCCCGCCTTCACCTATGCCGCCGCCAAGGAGATCTATCTCACCTTCGACGACGGCCCGAGCACGGTCGTCACGGGGCACATCCTCGACACGCTCAAGCGGGAGAACGTCAAGGCGACCTTCTTTGTCGTGGGCGACAGGGTGGCGGGCAGAGAAGAGGTCTTAAAACGCATCTTTGAGGAGGGGCATACGATCGGCGTACACTCCCAGACGCACCGCTACGGGGAGATCTACAGCTCCGCCGACGCCCTCATGAAGGACGCCGACGCCTGTGCGGAGACGATCGAAAAGATCACGGGGGTGAAGCCGCACGTCTACCGCTTCCCCGGGGGCGGGGAACATCCCAAGTCCGAGAAGCGTCTGCGGGAGGCGGGGTACCGCATCGTGGGCTGGAATGCCGTCTGCGGGGACGAGGAGATCAGGGGCGCAGACGCCGAGACGCTCTGCCGTGAGGCGGTGAAGACATCGGCGGGCAAATCCCCCGTCGTGCTCCTGATGCACGATTCCGCCCCTCACAAGGCGACGGCGGAGGCGCTCCCCCTCATCATCGAGCGCTTCCGCGCCGAGGGCTATACTTTTTTGTCATACTGAACCCCCTGCGGACGACGGCTTCCCCCGCCCTGCAGGCCGCCCCGACGGCGAGGACGGACAGAGAGCACAGCGTGACGGCGAGCCACTGCACGGGGGTGAGCGGAGAGAGGCCGAACACAGCCCTCAGCGGGGGCAAGAGGACGAGCGCAACGTTGAGCAGGATCCCGAGCGCCGCCGTCATGAGCAGGATCTTGTTCGAGAAGTGGTCCCGAAAGCGGAAGGGAAGATCTTCCCCGCGCACGTTGAAGGCGTGCAGGAGTTCGAGGAGGGACATCGTGAGAAAGGCAGCCGTGGACGCGGCGCCGTTCCCCCACCGCTCCGCGCCATAGGCAAACAGCCCGATGACGATGACCGCCTGCAAAACGCCGAAAAACAGCATCCGCAGCAGGGAATGTCCCGAGAAGATCTCACGGTCGGAGACGGGGGGACGGAGCATAGCGCCCTCCGTCTTTTCCACGCCGAGCGCGAGCACGGGGAGAGAATCGGTGATGAGATTGATCCAGAGCAGCTGCGTCGAGGTGAGAAATTCATACCGCCAGAAGAAGAGGGAGACAAAGAGCACGCAGAGCACTTCGGCAAGATTGGTGGAGAGGAAGAAGGAAATCGTCTTTTTGACGTTGAAAAAGACATTTCTGCCCTCCTCGACCGCCTTGACCATCGTGGAGAAATCGTCGTCGGTGATGACCATATCGGCGGCGTTTTTCGTGACGTCCGTCCCCGAGCCCATCGCGACGCCGATGTCGGCGGCCTTCAGCGCAGGGGCGTCATTGACACCGTCCCCCGTCATCGCCACGACTTCCCCCCGCCGCTTCAAGGCCCTCACGATCTCCGATTTATGGCGGGGAGAGACCCGTGCATACACGCTGTACCGCGCCGCATCCCGTACATATGCCTCGCCGAGGGCATCGATCTCATCCCCCGTCACGACCTCCTCGGGACGGGTGGCGATATTGAGCCGCGCGGCGATCGCGAGCGCCGTCTCGGGGGAATCCCCCGTGATCATGACCGTCTTGACACCCGCCCGTCTGCACGCGAGGACGGCCTCCGCCGCCCCCTCCTTGGGCGGGTCGAGCATCGCGGCGAGCCCCAAAAAGGTGAGATCGCGCTCCTCCCGCTCCCCCTCCGCAAAGGCGAGAACGCGCATCGCCCGCGCCGAAAAGCTCCTGACGCGCTGCATGATCTTCTCCCTGTCCCGATCCCGAATGGGGCGGACGCCCGTCTCCGTCGCGATCTTCGTGCACAGCCCGAGGATGACCTCCGCGCCCCCTTTTGCATACAGTGTGATCCTGCCCTCCCGCTCCGAGAGGACGCTCATCATCCTGCGTTCGGAGGTAAAGGGAGTTCCGCCGACAACTCTCCCCGCCGCGGGGGCACGGAAACGGTCTGCATATTCCACGAGCGCGATCTCGGTCGGATCCCCGACATAGCGCCCGCTCTCCCCCTTGACGGTATGACAGTTCCGCATACAAGCGAGCAGGAGTTCTTGGACATGGGTGCCTGAAAATCGCTCTGACGGCAATGCAAAATCGGTCGCGATCTCCTCCACCGTCATCTTGTTTTTGGTGAGCGTTCCCGTCTTGTCCGAGCAGATCACGCTGCACCCGCCGAGCGTCTCGACAGCGGAGAGCTTCCGCATGACCGCCCGCGCCGATGCCATCCGCCTTACCCCCATCGCGAGGATGACGGTGACGACCGCGCCCATGCCCTCGGGGATCGCCGCCACCGCGATCGCGACGGCGTTCATCACGTTCTGTAAAAACCCGACGCGGCGGGCGAGGATGCCGCTCAGGAAGAGGACGGCGGCGACGCAGAGCACGGAGACGGTGATGATCCTGCCGAGCTTTGCGATTGTCCTGTCGAGCGGCGAAGGGGCGGGTCTGCTCTCTTGGAGCAGGTCGGCGATCTTGCCCATCTCGGTGTCCATTCCGACCGCCGTGACGACGCAGCGCGCATTGCCCTTGACGCAGAAAGTGCCCATATGCGCCGTATTCTTCCGCTCGGAGAGGGAGGTGGAGGTCACCTCGCAGTCATATTTCCGCACGGGTCTGCTCTCCCCCGTGAGTGAGGACTCGTCCACGCGGAAATCGTCCGCGGCAAGGATGCGGCAATCGGCGGGAACGCGGTCCCCCTCGGAGAGCTCGATAACATCGCCCGTGACGAGCTCCCGCGCATCGACCGTGAACGCCTTCCCGTCCCGCACGACCTTGGCCGTCGCCTCCGAAAGCGCCTTGAGGTGCTCGATCGCGCGGTCCGCACGGTACTGCTGCAAAAAGCCCACGAGGGCGTTCAAAAGGATGATGACGAGCAGAATGGCCGTGTCGGCGACTTCACCCATATCCCCCGTCACGAGGGCGAGCGCCCCCGAGAGGCAGGCCGCCGCGATGAGAATGACCGTCATCAGGTCCTTGAACTGCGCAAAAAAGAGGGCGAGCTTACTTTTGCGTCTCCCCTCTTTGAGAATATTCTGTCCGTTTTGTCCGAGGCGCCGCGCCGCTTCCTGCGACGAAAGCCCCGCCTCACTGCTCCCGACCTGCCCGAGCACATCCCCGACCGTCCGCATATACTGTTCCATACGCATAACGTATGAAAACGATGGGACGATTATGCCTGACGGAGCGCCCTCATATCCCCTCAGACGATCCTTGTGAGTGTGAACTTCGTCTTGTCACAGGAGGTGAGGATGTACTCGACGCCGTCCTTTTCACACTTGAGGGGGAAGTACACACTGCCGTGCAGATGCCCGAAGACGACCTTCTCGGCACCGTTCTCACGGAAGAGCTCCGTAAAGAGGGTGTCCTCTTTCTTGACCCCCATCGGGGGGAAGTGGATGAGAACGATGAGTCGGTCCCCCTCGCCGCGGATCTTTTTGACCTCCTCGAAGGCGAGACGGAAGCGCTCCGCCTCACGCTTGTAGAGCGTCATGTCGTGCTCGGTGAAATCCGTGCTGTCGGGACAGGTCCACCCCCGCGACCCCGCGATGATGACATTTCCGAACTTGACGCAATCGTTCTGCAAAAAATAGAAGGTATCATCGGGGCGGAGGGCACGGACTTTGGTGATGCCGTTCCACCAGAAATCGTGATTGCCGCGGATGAAGACCTTCTTCCCGGGCAGCGGGGCAAGCGACGCGATGTCATACATCCCCTCGGCGAGCTTCATGCCCCAAGAGGTATCGCCGCCGAGCAGGACGACGTCGTCCTCTTCGACCTTTTCCCGCCAATCGGCCTGAATTTTTCGGAAATGTCCCTCCCACTCGGGCCCGAAGACGTCCATCGGCTTATTCGAGAGCCCCGAGAGGTGCAGATCGCTGATCGCCCAAACCTTCATATTGCAATTATACCACACCTCTCTTCCTTTTGCAAGCAAATCCACTCCCTTGCCCCTCGCCCACCCCGCCCCAACGGTCATCCTGAGCCGTTTCTTACGGTCATCCTGAGCCGCCGCCATAGGCGGCGTGTCGAAGGATCCCCTCAAACGCAGTCCGACCCACGACAAAAGGAGAGGCGAACCTCTCCTCTTGCTGTGTGGATATAAAGGCGTAAAACGCCGTCTGTGAGCTTCATGATCGCCCCTCTTGGGAAGCGTCGCAGCCCGAGGGGCGCCAAAAGTTTCTCAACCCTCGGTCAACTCATAATTATAAACGGTTTTCTGAGAGGAAGGAACATCAATCACGCTCTCAAACTCACTCCAATCCTCTTGGGAACCCGTAAAACAAATCTGCAAAGGCACGTCTCTGCTACCGCACCTCTTAAATATTAAGTTCGGATTCCATTGCGTTTTACTTTTGTTGTTCCCAAAAGTCGCCGATTCGATTTTCGATTGGAACACGGCCTTGCTCAAATTCTTATCGAGTTGGAAAGCATAAATCTGTATCTCCGTTAAACTCTTCGGGAAGACAATTTCACGGATGTCGGCTTCGCTGAACGCGCATTCTTTAATGGTCTTTAAACCTTCGGGAAGGGTGATATGTTGAAGGCTTGAACAATGATCGAATGCGCTGATCTCAATGGTCTCCAACCCTGCCTCGGGCAAGGTCACTTCCGACAGGCTGCTGCAGCCATAGAAGGCGTTTACCGGAATTTCCGTGATCGTCGCCTCGGACATATCGGCCGAAACAAGCGACGGCACATTATCGAATATTGTCGTGCCCAGCGTGGTCTTCCCCTTGATCGTGACGTCTTTCAACCCTTTGACGGAATCAAAGGCATATCCGCCGTACGTTGCGTTGCCTTCCAAGACGAGATGCTCGATCGTCGCGCCCGCAAACGCACCCGGCCCGACGTCGACGCCCTCTTGAATGGTAAGCGTGCCGATATGCAGGTTCACATTCGGATTGTCCTTTTCCCTGCTGACCCCACGCAACCATTGGCGGAATGCATAATCTTGTGCCTCAACCGATTCCTCCGAGACCGCTTCCTTGACTTTCACTTCCTCGCCTTCGACCGTCGATGCGATCGTGAGATCTCCGCCCTCTTCGACCAGATCGGGAGAGATCGTCACCTCGCATTTGCCCTCGGCGTTGGTTTCGTAATGCCCTTCCAGCTGGCTCTTGCCGCACGCCGTGCAGACGCCGTCAACGAACTGATGTCCCTTTGCCTCCACGCCTTCCGCGACAGTCATTCCGCAAACGGTGCAGGTTTTTATGACCAGACCCCGATTGGTGCAGCCCGCCTCGATGATCGTCATCGGCTCCGCGTCGCCGAATGTGTGCTCACCTAAACAGCTCGCAAAGGTGAACGACTGGCTGGTACCGTCGGTGAAGGTGACGATGAGTTGATTGCCTTTCGTCTCAAAACCTTGGAACCCTTTCCCCGCGATAGAGCCGAGCGGCTTCCACTCGCCGTCCGTACCGAGCTGCCAGACGGTGAAATCCGTCGTATTCAGGTAGAAATCGCCCTCTTTCTTTCCTTTTGAGAGGGCAAGATCCCCCGAATCCGCGGGATCGACGTTCCCCGAGAACCAGACGACGCCGTCACGGCCGTCCTCACCCTTGAGCGTGCAGATGTGCTCCCAGCTCTCCGCGCCCTTTTGGTAGAGATCGCCCGTCTCGGTGTTGAGGTAGAAATCGTGCTCGGCACCTGTCCCGTCATCGGGCGTCTCGCTGCCGTAGTACCACGTCCCGCTCTCCTCCATGCCGACGGTGACCCACTGTCCCGCCGATTTCTTGTAGCTTGCAAGCGTCTTTGTGTCGAGATAGAAATCTCCGTCCTGTCCGAGCGCATCGGACGGAACCGCCGCGCCGTAGTACCATGCACCGCTCTCCGACGCCGACTCATTTCCGCACGCCGACATCACGCCGAGCGAGAGAGTGAGGACGAGCGCGCAGACGAGGGCAAACAGCACTGCGACATACGAGCGCCTTTTTGTCTTGTTCATAGCTCCTTTCTCCTTTTATCATTGAAGACTTGGAGATCCCGACCGATAGGAGCTTTAAGTTCGTCATTTCATGACGAACTGCCCCCATGGG
>CANQLW010000045.1 GCA_947624805.1 uncultured Clostridia bacterium
ATCGGCGTCCCCCCGCACAGGACGACGGATGCCCTCCATGCACTCCTCCTCGACTGTGCCATAGACGGGAGCCGCAACAACAAAAAGTACCTGCTCGCCCAAGCAAGACGGTTTATAGAGTGAATTTTCCCCCGCCGCCGCGGAAGACAAAAAAATCCATGCCGAAACGCTTGCCTTTTTTACGCGCGCGTACTATAATAAATTGACAATAAATTTTATAAGACTTATCTATCGTTGATTCGGAGGAATTATGGCGAAGAAAGAAAAGAAGACAAAACCTTCGGCGGAGGCGCCCGCAAAGAGACCTGCGGGGGCCGAGATCCCGCCCTCCCAGATGCCCGCAGGTGCAGATGCCGCGAGAAAACCCGCTCCGCCCGCGGGCAAGCCCGTAAAAAAGGCGCCCGAGAAAAAATCCAAGGGTTCCAAATCGAAACGGGAAGAAAAGGAGCTGCTCGCACAGCAGCTCGCCTATGAACAGCAGCTCGTCAAGGAAGGCAAGATCCCCGTACGGGACAAATACGTGCCCCGCACGTTCTTCTGGCGGGTCTTTTCGGTCTGCCTCGCCTTCCTCATGGGTATCTTCGCGTCGATCGGCAGCATCGCCATCGTCTGCGTCGTGCTCCTCACGGGGCCGTCGAAGAATCTCCTCTCCTCGCTGAGTCTGGACCCCTCCGTCTATCTGAAGGAGGAATACCTCGAAAAGTCCGTCTTCGACATCTATGACGAGATCGTGCCCGACCTCAATACGCTCGGAGATCCCTCCGTGTTCTCGATCGGGACGCTTGCGAAGTACACCCCCATCATCGACAATACCATCGGCACTCTGACCGAAAAACTCGCAGCATTCGGCGTCACGCTCGACCGCGACGACCTCTACGCCCAGCCCATCTCGGGACTCGTGACCTTCCTCATGGACAGCGTCAAGACGACCAACCTGCAGGTCCTGCTCGACAACTTCATGGACGACTCGACGGACGGTATGGCAAAATCCGTCCTCGATGCGCTGTCGACCTATAAAAACGAGGACGGCACGGCCCGCCCCGCGACGCTCAACGACCTTCTCTCGGACGGCGGCGGCATGATGACGAACGCGCTCGACAGCATCTACCTCAAGGATGTGATCGATTCGGATGACCCCATCATCACTTCCCTGTTCACGACGACGGATGAGGAGGGCAACGAGCAATTCACCTCGCTCGGCAGCTTCGCCTCGGATGCACAGGGGCTCATCAACAATGTGTCGATCTCCGTCCTGCTCGACATCGGCCCCGACGATAACCCCGCCATGCGCTACATCGCCTTCGGCCCCGAGCTCCAGAAGGACGAGAGCGGCAACTACATCGACATCGAAGACCCTGCAAACGTCGTGCCCGTCCCTCCCAAAGACGGGGGCGAGCCCGCTCCCGATGCCGCCAAGCAGTATGTCGGCGGCGGGAGATACAAGATCGTGACGACGGAGGCGGGCAAGGAGATCGAGTGGCTCCCCGACCCCAATGATGAATCGGGCAACACGCTCTATGCCGAAAAGAAGGTGGGAGACCTCTCCGATGACGACGTCGACCTCCTCGGCAATGCGACGATCAAGGACCTCGTCTCCATCGAATCGGAAGAGGGATTTGTCTATGCCGTACGCAACTGGACGATCTCCGACCTTCAGGACACGGAAAAAATCAAGAGTTCGCTCACGATCAACGATGTCCTCTCCATCTCTACCGACGATTCTCCGCTCATGAACGCCATCAAGGACTGGAAGCTCGGCGACCTCGCCAACAGCAAGCGGATCGAACGGCTCAAGATCGGGCAGATCCTCGACGTGCAGGAGGGCGATTCCCCGCTCATGAAAGCCATCGAGTCGTGGCGCATCGGCGAACTCAGCGAGAAAGAGAAGATCAATTCCCTCGCGCTCGGCGACATCCTCGAGATCGGCGAGGGATCCCCCGCTATGCTCACCGCCCTTGCAGACAAGACGCTCGGCGAGATCTCCTCTTCCATCGACGAACTCACCCTCGAGGAAGCGCTCGGCAAGGAGGCATTCGGGGACAATAAGATCCTGAACGCGCTCAGATACAAGAAGATCAACCAGCTCGGCGACGCCGTCAAAGAGCTCACCGTCTATGACGTCTTCGGCGACGAGGTCTACTCCTTCGCCAAAAATTACAGCGAGGGTGTAAGGCCTACAGCAGAGAATGTCGTCAAAGCGGACGCGGTCGAATCCTACTATTACAAGACGGACGACAGCTCCAAGAAGGCGCTCACGGCAAACTGGTACACGGGCGGCGAGGAGGGCTATACCCTCGTCCCCGCAGAGAGCGTCGTTGCAGAATCCTACACCGAGCAGGAGATCGTAGTCTTCCGCAAACCCGCCTATTTCATCGTCAGTTACGAGAATACGGACGCCCCGCAGCAGCCCTACACGGGAGAGGCGGAAATCCTCACCGACGCATACGGCGATTACTATCTCGATGAAGCGGGCGAACGCATCGACCTCGACACCGTCTATACCTACTATACCGACGAGGCGTTCTCGGAAGAATCCATTGTCGAGGGCAAGCGCATCCGCGAAAGGAAGGATGAGGACAAAAACGTAACGGGATATTACTACATCGAACAGATCCCCGTCACCCTCCGCTATGCAGACGGAACGCAGACGTATGCCGAAAGCGAAGTGACGATGGGTTACAGGGAAAAGGACACGGGAGCAGAAGTCACCGCATACTACGCGGGCGCGTGGTATCTCCTCCTCGACAACACAGATCTGGGCGCGATGACGCCCGTCACCGATATGGGCGCCCTCGTCAGCGGCGTCTCGGAGAAAATCAATTCCCTGACGCTGGGTCAGATGTATAACCATGAACTGATCTCGGATGACCCCGGCCATGAAATCGGAAACATTACGTCGAAAATAGCTCCTTCTAACCCGCTTTACGGTCGTGAAAACCTGAATGAACTGACGATCACGGAGGTCATCGAGCTCATCAAGCTCGTCACGGATCTGATTCGTTAACCGAAGAAATTTTCCGTTGGCGTATAAATCGGTTGACTTGTCCGAAAAAATCGGCTATAATAACAGAAAACCTTGCATACGGAGAACGTATGCCGAATAAGACCGGGAGGTGAAAAAAATGCAGAAGTACGAGATGCTCATCCTGCTGAAAAGCGACATGGAGGAAGAAGCGAGAGACGCAGAACTCAAAAAGTATGCGGATATCGTGACTACCATGGGCGGAAGCGTAGAATCTGTCGACAAATGGGGCGTCAAAAAGACGGCTTACCCCATCCAGTACAAGACGGAAGCCTTCTTTGCCCTCATGACCTTTGTCGCAAGCGGCAATGTCGTCAAGGAGCTCGACCGCGTTGCCGGGATCTCCGCAGACGTCCTGCGCCGCGTCATCACGAAGAAAGAGGAAAAGTAAGATGAATAAGGTATTTTTGATCGGTAACCTTACGCGCGACCCCGAGATATCCGAGACGAACAGCGGCGTCAGCGTGTGCCACTTCGGGATCGCCGTCAACCGCAATTATTCTTCGGGCGACGGCGAACGGCAGACGGATTTCTTCAATGTGACCGCATGGCGCGGCCTCGCCGAAAATGTCGGCAAATATTGCAAGAAAGGCAATAAAGTCGCCGTCACGGGAAGCATCCAGATCCGTAACTATGAAGACAATCAGGGCAACCGCCGTACCGCGGTCGACATCATTGCCCAAGACATCGAGTTCCTCACGGCAAGGAACCAGAGCAGCGGAGGAGACGACTTTTACGATTCTCCCGCGCCCGCTCCCGCGGCTTCGACGGCGAGAAAAAAGCCCGCCCTCGAGTCCTTCGACGACGACGGAGATATTCCGTTCTGACGCCGTAAATCAAATTTTTTAAGGAGACAATATCATGGAAGAGAATAAAGAAGAAGTCGAAACCGTCCTTCCCGAAACCCCCGCCCCTGCTCCCGCGGAACCCGCAGAGCCCAAGGAGGAATACAAGGAGACGACGGAACCTCGCCGTGAACGTGACAGAGGCGACCGCCCCGCAAAGCGGAACGGATTCAAGAAGCAAAATTTCAAGAAGGTCTGTGTCTTCTGTCAGGAAAAGAGCTCGATCGACTATAAAGAAGTCAACAAGCTCAGAAAGTTCATCAGCGAAGGCGGAAAGATCCTTCCCCGCCGCATGACGGGCACCTGCGCCAAGCATCAGAGAGAGGTGGCGATCGCCATCAAACGCGCCCGTGTTGCATCCCTTCTGCCCTTCAAAGCAGACTAAGCAATTTGCTGTAAAGATACAACCCCAATTTACATGAAAGATACAAAATCAATCTTCTTCGACGGGGCATACCTTTACAAATAAAAATCCGCAGAAAAAGGACCTTACCGCCACGGTAAGGTCCTTTTTTCATCTTTTATATTGGCTCTTATTGAGCCTCAATATACATAATTTCCAATCCATTATCGGGATGATATGTCCATGAAACGGTAATTCCGTTTGCAGTCACGTTCTGTCTCCCTTGAAGAGCGGTCGTTGTTATCATAGTTTGGTAGATGTATTCGGGCAAACCAAGTTCCTCGTTCATCTTTTTAACGATGTCAGTTGCTTCTGGCAAGTAAAAATCACGACTATTTACCGGATTTGTGTCAATCATAATATAGGACTTGTCCTCCCCCATCTCATAGAACATACTGTCCCCGTAAACGGCATATACGGCGTCGTAGGCAATCTCCAACTTCGATTTTTTAGATTCCGGCTTTTGCACTTCAGGCTCCGTTACATCCTCGGTCGGTCCCCCCTCTACTTCTGTAGAATTTCCGCCTGTTGAATTTTTGTCGCAACCGACGAATCCAACGCACACTGCGCCAATCAGCGCAACCAAGGTAACACCAAGCAAAAACTTTTTTTTCATATGCTTAATACTCCTTCATTTTTGCTACCAATTTGGTAGTTTTCTTTTATTTTACTACCAAAATGGTAATATGTCAAGTGTTATGGAGATAATTTTGGGAAAAAAATTAAAAGAGCTTCGGGAAGAACGAGGGCTTACGCAAAAACAAGTTGCAGACGCACTCAAAATACACAGCGTAACCTATTTACATTATGAAAAGGGACAACGGGAGCCTCCGCTTTCACTCCTCGCGGACATGGCGAAATTTTTCGGGGAATCGGTAGATTATCTCCTCGGGCTTGAAGATTAACGCAAAGGATTCTACAATCAACAGTAGAGTCCTTTTTTCTACCCCTTCCCCCGTCTCACGGTCATCCCGCCCCGCGCCCCTTGGCGCCCCTTTCAGGAGAGCTGGCGCCGAAGGCGCCTGAGGGGTTCCCCCGCGTCATCCTGTCCCACGCGCATTCGGTCATCCTGCCCCGCGCTCTCTACCGCGTCATCCTGAACGAATGTGAAGAATCCCCTCAAACGCAGTCCGAAAAAAGCTCCCCCTTGGAGGTGGAGCAACGCGTTCTGCGAAAGGTCCAGTGGACCTTTCGCGCGTTGCGACATGAGCGCCCCGCCCGCACGTCCTTTTGTTGTCGAAGGGCGGCACGAGGAGCGTCAGCGACGAAGTAGCGCATTATCTCGCGCGAGCGGTGACCGCCCCGCGCGCTCTATTGCACTAAGCGCGGCACGAGCACGAAGTGCGAAGTAGGGCGGGATTCTACCCGCCCGAGACAGCTGTCACGAGTTTACGAGTGACTGAGGAGGGGAATGCTGCGGGGCTCCCCAAGGGCCACCGCTTCTTGACCTCAGGCAGTGACCTTTTGGCCGTTCTTGACCTGAATGCTCAGGGGTTGCAGGTCGACAAATGCGCCGTTGTTCTTGCTGCTCAGATCGATCGCGTCGGCTTCGGTGTACTCATTCTCAGCGCCGTTATTCTCAATGATCGCGATGTCGACAGCGTTGTTCCGGAACGTATTCCCCTCCATCGTCACCTTATAATTGCAACAGACGACAAAGCCGCGGGTCCCCTCGGTATGGTTGTTCCTGACAGTCCCGTTGCCCTCAAGATAGGCGGGCTGGCGGACGCTCTTGAAGGTATTCCCCTCGATCGTATAGCCGCTCACCCCCGCGTTGAAGACCATCGCACGGACGACCTCGCTGTCCCCGTCTGCATACTGCCCCGTGAACGTGCAATTCTTCACCGTAAGGCCGTTTTTCTCGGCATGGATGAAGGAAAACGCCGTCTCGACCGTCTTATCCGTCTTGGTGAACCCGATCCCCTCGATCGTGACCCCCTCCGCCGCGACCGTGATGACATTGGCCGTCGCAGTCGTCGTGATCTGCGTATAGCCCGCCTCGCCGCGCAGCGTCACGCCCTTTTCAAGGGTGATCGGCTCATTGACCGTGTATGTCCCGTTTGCGATCTCGATGACGGCACCCTCGTCCGCCGCCCCGACCGCCGCCGAGAGGCTCTCATACTCCTGATCGCCGATCGTGACTTTGTCCGAGACGTGCAGAACGTTGACCGTGCAAGTCGCCTTTTTGCCGCCCGCAGACGCCGTGATCGTCGCACTTCCCGTCTTGACCGCCGTCACCGTGCCGCCGCTGACCGTCGCAATCTCGTTTGACGAGCTCGTCCATGTCACCGTCTTCTGCGCGGCATTCTGCGGGGAGACCGTCGCGGTGAGTTTGACCGTTTCGCCGATCTTGAGCGTCGCATCCGTCTGATCGAGCGTGACGCCCGTGACAGCGATGTCCTTCGGCGTCTCATCCCCGCCGCACGCCGCGACCGCGAAGAGCAGCACAGCGGCAAGGAGGACGGACAGACCATAAATCATCTTCTTCATAATCACTCCTTCGGCGGCCCACAGCCGCCTTTGCCCCTATTATGCCCTTTTTTTCTAAAAAACTACGCCGCGCACAAAAACGGTGAAAATAAAAAGCCCTCCCAACGGGAGAGCATGATACCCGACCCTTTTCCGGGGGGGGGCGGATAGGACATCGGCCGAGAGATGGAGTTTCGTCTCAGAGTCCCTGAGAGGGCGCCGCAGGCGATGATGAGGGATGCGTCTCATTCCTTCCCGCGGGCTATCACGGGCGGGCAGAGCGCAACATTTGCCGCCGCGGGATTCCTCTTGACATTTCCGTTTTTATCGATCGTCCCGTCCGTACAAATAATTGTATCAACAGCAGCATTTGCATTCCAATATACATTCTTTGTAATCAAATTCCATTGATCGACGGTCCCATTAAAGTGAATACTTTCCAGTACCCAACAACCCGAGAATACATAGCCTTCGATTGACATCACACTGTCGGGAATCTCAACGCTTTCAAGCGAACTGCAACCCATGAACGCGTCTGACCCGATTGAAGTCAACCGACTGTTGTCACGGAATGTCACGCTTGTAAGCGCACCGCAACGACAGAACGCATCGTCTTTGATCGAGGTCACACTGTCCGGAATCTCAACGCTTTCAAGCGCACTGCAATCCGAAAATGCGGCTACGCCGATCGAGGTCAATTGACTGTTATCGCCGAATGTCACGCTTGTGAGCGCACTGCAGCCATAAAACGTACACTCATCGATTCCGGTCACGCCGGCGGGAATCTTAACACTTGTCAGCCCGCTGCAATAATCGAACGAATATTTTCCGATTGAAGTCAATTGGCTGTCACCACGGAAAATCACGCTTATAAGCGCACTGCAACCATAGAACGCCCGCTCTCCGATCGAGGTCACGCCGGCGGGGATTGCAATCCTTGCAAGCATACGGCAATTAGAATACGCACCCTTACCGATCGAAGTCAATTTACTGTTTAGCCCAAATGTTACGCTTGTAAGCGAGTCGCAATCACAAAACGCCCAGCCTTCGATTGACATCACACTGTCGGGGATCTCAATGCTTGTAAGCGCACTGCATTCCGAAAAAGCGCCTGGGCCGATTGAAGCTAACTGACTGTTGTCGCCAACCGTCACGCTTGTAAGCGCATTACACTTGGAAAATGCATTCTTCCCGATGATTGTCACGCTTGCAGGAATCTCAAGGCTTTCAAGCGAACTGCAATCATAGAATGCACCTGTAGCGATCGTCTTTGTGTCGGCGCAGACGGTATAGTCTCCCGCAATCGTATTTTTCGCTTCAATCAAATGATGATCGACATATAACACGCCGCTTGAATCCCAATGACTTTGATCGTTATAATATGCCGTGCCATAAAACGCCTTGCTCCCGATCGTAGTTACGCCGTCGGGGATTTTAATGCTTGTAATCGAACTGCAATGATAGAATGCACCCTCCCCGATCGAGCTCAGTTGGCTGCCATTGTCAAATTCTATGTTTGCAAGTGAACTGCAAAGCCTGAACGCGCTCCCCCCGATCGAGGTCACGCTGGGGGAGATCGTAATACCCGTGAGCGAATTGCAGGCCTCAAATGCCCCCTCCTCGATTGAGGTCACAAATTTGCCTTGATAGCCGCACGGGATCACAATGACGCCATCCGCCGTACCGATCCCCGAAACGGCATACGAGTCGCCGACAAGTTTATATTTCAACCCCTCGGTGTATTTCCACTCCTCGCCGCAAAAACTACACACATTATCTACTGTGTAGGTATGGACGTGTGGTATCGGGATGCCTTCTCCGTTACAGCCCGCGAGGGCAAGACCCAGACAAAGACATACCGTCAACAACATTCCAACCGTACAAAGTTTCTTTTTCATTTATGACCTCTATTCGGATATCATGACTGTATCGATCTCTTATATTATATTAAATTGTATCATAATGTCAATGGAAAACGATCAAAATTCAGCTTAGAAGAGGAAATCGGGAAAAAGAACAGCGCCTTCGGCCGCACCTCACACTGAGAAAGCACGGCACGGAACGCCCTTTCCCTTTGGGGAGACGCATTCATACTCCCTCAAAGTCGGCGTCATCCTGCCCCGTCTCTCCGCGTCATTCTGAGCCGAATTGTTTTACGCAGTCCGAACCGCAATTTTCGCCCCGCGCGCATTCTATTGCACGAAGCGCGGCACGAGCGGCTTTGCCGCGAAGTAAGAATCTCGAAGAACGAAGTCCGCAATCCCCTCCTCAGTCACCTTCAGTGACGGCTCCCCCTTGCCTGCCCCCTTGGGAAGGGGCAGGCAAGGGGGGATAACGAGCAAAGAAATCGTTCGAAACTAAAAAAATTACTCCCCGAGGTCACCCTCGGGGAGTAAAAGTTCAAACGCTTATTTCTTCATCGCTTCGACTTGCTTTGCGACTTCCTCCGAGAGGTCCTCGCTCTTCTTGTCGATGCCTTCGCCCATGACGAAGAACACGAATCTCTTGAGCACAACGGGTACGCCGCAGTCCTTCGTCGCCTGAGCGATGAGCTGCTTCACCGTGATCTTGTCGTCCTTGACGAATTTCTGCTCGAGGAGGCAGTTCTCTTCATAGAACTTGCCGATCTTGCCGAGCACGATCTTCTCAGCGATCGCCGCGGGTTTGCCCTCGTTGAGCACTTCCTGCATCATGATCGCCTTCTCCTTCTCAAGCACGTCTGCGGGAACCTCCTCTCTCGTGAGGTATGCAGGCTTCGTGAAGGCGGTGTGGAGGGCGAGATTGTGTGCAAGCTCCTTCGTGACCTCGTTTTCGGGGCAATCGAAGTCGAGCATGACGCCCATCGTGCCGCCCATGTGGATATAGGTCTCGAGGAAGCCGTTCGTCTCGAACAGGGCAAAGCGGCGGATGGAGACTTTCTCTCCGATGACCCCCGTTTGCTCCTGCACATAGGTCTCCACGGTCTTCCCGCCCATATCGCAGGCGAGGAGCGCCTCGACCGTCTCGGGCTTATTCTTTATGATCTCTTTTGCAACGGTGGCGGTAATCTCGTGGAATTTATCGCCCTTGGCGACGAAGTCGGATTCACAGTTGACCTCGACGAGCACGCCCGTCTTCCCCTCGATGAGGGCATACACGAGCCCCTCGGCGGTGACTTTGGAAGCACGCTTTGCCGCTTTTGCGATACCGCGCTCGCGGAGAATGTCCGCCGCACGCTCAAAATCGCCTTCGGCTTCGGTGAGAGCATTCTTGCAATCCATCATGCCCGCGCCCGTCTGTTCGCGGAGCTTCATAACGTCCTTTGCGGAAATAGCTGCCATTCTTGTTTTCTCCTTGAAAATTATTCCTCTGCGGGCGTGGCGGGCTCTGCGGGAGCTTCCGCCGCGGCAGTTTCCTCGGTCGCGGCATCCTCCGCTGCGGGCTCGTATGCAACGCCTTGGTTCGCCTCGATGACTGCATTGGCGATGACGGACGAAATGAGCTTGATCGCTCTGATCGCGTCGTCGTTACCGGGAATGACATAGTCGACGAGGTCGGGATCGCAGTTGGTATCGGTGATCGCGACGATCGGAATGTGAAGTTTGCGCGCCTCTGCGACGGCGATGTCTTCATTGTGAGGATCGACGACGAACATCACGCCGGGGAGCTTTCTCATCTCCTTGATGCCGCCGAGGTTCTCCTGAAGTTTGCCCATCTCCTTCTTGAGCCCGAGCACTTCCTTCTTGGGAAGAAGATCGAACTCGCCGCTGAGCTCCATTCTCTCGAGCTTTTCAAGATAATCGATCCTCGAGCGGATGGTCTTGAAGTTGGTGAGTGTGCCGCCGAGCCAACGGGAGTTGACATAGTACTGCCCGCAGCGCTCCGCCTCTTCCTTGATGGCATCCTGCGCCTGCTTCTTGGTGCCGACGAAGAGAACGGTCTTGCCCGCCTTGACGGACTCGACGACGAACGTGTACGCCTCTTCGATGAGCTTTGCCGTCTTCTCGAGGTCGATGATGTGGATGTCGTGACGGGCGGCGAAGATATACTTGCCCATCTTGGGGTTCCACTTTCTCGTCTGGTGTCCGAAGTGGACGCCCGCTTCGAGAAGCTGTTTCATGGTGATAACTGCCATAATTCCTCCGTTTCTCCTCCCCCGATCGCGGCAGTTCCGCTCCTATTCCGCATGAAAGATTTACGGAACACGGCGAGCGGCGCAAACGGGGTGTGGATTTGTCTGCATGATCCCGCAGACTGTTTTAGTATAGCATATCCTTTTTCGGATTGCAAGCATTTTTGAACAGTTGCCGCCAATTTTGGAGAGAAAGAAAAGGAGTTTTACCCCCGTCCCTCGGCGCCCCTCTCTCCCGCGTCATCCTGAACCTCGCACGTTACTTCCGCGTCATCCTGAGACAGTGAGCATTACGAAGTCCGCAGGAGAATGTTTCGCCCCGCGCGCATTCTATTGCACTAAGCGCGGCACGAGCGGCTTTGCCGCGAAGTAAGGATCCCGAAGAACGGAGTCCGACCCTCGGCTCCTCCCAAGGAGGAGCTGTCGAGCGAAGCGAGACTGAGGTGGGCAATGTTCAGAACTCGTTGCCCACCCCCCTACCCCCCTCCTCGGGAGGGGAGCATAATCGCGCGGGCGCCGCTTACTCCCGCCCTCCCCCTTGCCTGCCCCCTTTTTAAGGGGGCGGGTGGCGCGGCATAGCCGCGTCAGGTGGGGGTTCG
>CANQLW010000046.1 GCA_947624805.1 uncultured Clostridia bacterium
ATGTCGGGGAGAGCGATTTCGAGCCGCAACTCAATATCCCAGAGGGTTACATTCCTCGAACGATTTATTTGCGAGCAATACCCCTTCCGTCACGGCGAAGCCGTGACACCCTTCTCGGGCGGGTAGAATCCCGCCCTCGGTCACCGCTCGCGCGAGATAATGCGCTCGCTCATGTCGCAACGCGCGAAAGGTCCACTGGACCTTTCGCAGAACGCGTTGCTCCGCCTCAAGGGGTGGGCAAGGGGGTTACGAGCAAATAAATCGTTCGAAATAATAACAAAGTTATGGACAATCGTTATTTTTCTTTTGAACTTCAGAAGGTAGACCCCGAGACGGGGGCGAGGGCGGGGGTGTTCCATACCCCCCACGGGGACATCGAGACGCCCGTCTATATGCCCGTCGGTACGCAGGCGACCGTCAAGGGGATGCTCCCCCGCGACCTCAAAGAGATCGGATCGCAGATCATTCTCTCCAATACCTATCATCTCTATATGCGCCCCGGGGACGAGCTCATCGCCCGCGCGGGGGGCTTGCATAAGTTTATGAACTGGGACAGGCCCATCCTCACGGACAGCGGCGGGTTTCAGGTCTTCTCGCTCGCCAAACTCAATAAGATCACCGACGACGGCGTGACCTTCTCCTCTCATGTGGACGGGAGCTATCATACCTTCACCCCCGAGCTCGCCATGCGCATCCAGCACAATCTGGGCTCGGATATCATGATGGCGTTTGACCAGTGCTCGGAGTACGGCTACACGCACGCACAGGCGGAGGCGGCGATGGAGCGTACCGCAAAGTGGCTCGAACGCTGCTATCTCGCTCACGACAGGCCGGATCAGGCGCTCTTTCCCATCGTACAGGGGAATTTTTACAAGGATCTCAGGGAGAAGAGCCTTGAGCGCTGCCTGCCCTTCGTCAAGCACGGCATCGCGATCGGCGGGCTCTCTGTGGGGGAGCCGAAACCGCTCATGTACGAGCTCCTCGACTTTTTACAGCCCAAGCTCCCCACGGATGTGCCCCGCTATCTCATGGGCGTGGGCTCGCCCGATTGCCTTGTCGAGGGGACCCTCCGCGGCGTGGATATGTTCGACTGCGTCCTCGCGACAAGGGTCGCCCGCAACGGCACGGCCCTCACTTCACGGGGCAAGATCGTCGTGCGGAACGGGAAGTATAAGGAAGATTTCACCCCGCTCGACCCCGATTGCGATTGCTACACTTGTAAGAATTACACCAAGGCATACCTCCGTCACTGCGTCAACGTGGGGGAGATGATGGGCGGGATGCTCCTCTCTCTCCATAATATCGCCTATCTGCACTCCCTCATGCGTGGACTCAGGCAGAGCATTCTCGGGGGCTACGTCAAGGATTTCGTCAGGGAGTTTTATGCAAAGCAGGGGGAAGAAACGACATAATTTGCGCATGAAAATTCGGTGAAAGACAAAAAAGACGCGTAAATCGCTTGCCAAAATTCCCCCGATAGGGTATGATGGAAGCAGAAAAAGGAGAAAAAACAGGTGAATTTACAGATTTCCGAAACCTATGAACTCGTCGGGGAAGGGGAGGAACTCCCCGAGGCGCTCTCCGCCGTCACCTTGGACACCTCGACAGCGGACCCCAATACCGGCAACAGCGGCAGCGGCAGCAGCACGGCAGATCCCAACGCGGCGGGCCCTTCCCAGTGGCTGATGCCCGTTATGCTCATTATCATCGTCGTCGCGTTCATCGCCTTCCTCTTCCTTTCGGGGAGAAAGAACCGTGCCCGCGACAAGGAATTCGCCGAGCAGCTCGATGCGATCAAGCCCGGGAACAAGATCATGTCGAGGGGAGGACTCTGCGGGATCGTCGTCGAAGTCTGCGACGACAACACCGTCGTCATCGAGACGGGCAGCGAGAACACGGGCAAGTCCTATTTCAAACTCGCCAAAGAGTGTATCTATGAGACGGACGCGAAGGGCCCGACGCAGCTCGCCCGCGAAGAGGCGGAGCTGAGACGCAAAGCGGAGAAAGAGGCGAAAGAGGCGGCAAAGGCAGAAGCCTCCGCGCCCGCTCCCGCCGAAAAGCCCGAAGAGGCGCCCGAAGAAAAACCCGCGGAACCGTCCGCGGCGGACGGAGAGGATCCGTCCCAAAAGGAATAACACACATGACCTCTGCATACCTTACGGTGTGCGGAGGTTTTTTATGGATCGGGAATTTATCAAAAAGACGGCGCTGTCCCTGCTCTTTTCCGTTGTCGCGGGGGCGCTCCTCTCGCTTATCGCCTTAGCAGTGGCGGCGCTCTTTGTGAAGAACTTCACCCTGCCGCAGGGGGCGGTCACGGCGATCAACTGGAGCGTGAAGTGCTTGTCGGCGTTTGTGCCCGCCGTCCTCTTTCTGGGCGGGGAGCGCGCCCTTCTCAAAGGGGTCGCCTCGGGGGCGCTGTATGCGGTCCTCACGCTCATCCTCTTTGCGATCATCGGCGGAGGGTTCCATGTAGACGGATTTTTCGCACTTGAGCTCGTCGTTTGCGGCATTTTGGGGGCGCTCGGCGCACTTCTCGGGGCGAAATTTCGGAAAGCGTGAAAAAATACTTGCAAAATCCCGTAAGGCGTAGTATAATATGAGAAAACCGTTACGGGAGAATGACTATGATCAAAACGATTGCCAAGCCTCAGGAGAGAAAAGTTACCGGTTGCGGCGAGTGCAGAAGCACCTGCCAGTCCGCCTGCAAGACGAGCTGCACGGTCGGGAACCAGTCCTGCGAGCGCGTCACGAGAGAGCAAAAGATCGACGAGCAGAAGTAAATTTTACGCGAAATCATAAGAGCGGCGCGTCGCGTCGCTTTTTTCCTGTATCTTCCCATGATCCACGTTTTTACTTATCAAGGCGAAAACTACATATTCGACTCGGGCAGCGGGAGCCTGCACCTCTGCGATGACAGGACGGCGGCATATCTCAAAGGAGAGCCCGTAGCGCTCACCGATGAGGAGCTCGCAGACATTCGTGCCCTGAAAGAGCAGGGGCTTCTCTATGCCCCCGAGACCAAGGCGCGCCCCGTCAAATCCCATGAAGTCAAGGCGCTCTGCCTTCACATCTGCCACGATTGCAACCTCCGCTGCAAGTATTGCTTTGCGGACGAGGGGGCGTACCATGCCGCCCGCGAGATGATGTCCTTTGAGACGGCAAAGGCGGCGATCGACTTCCTCCTCGAAAAGAGCGGCAAGAGGAAAGTGCTCGAAGTGGACTTCTTCGGCGGCGAGCCCCTCATGAACCTTGATGTCGTCAAAAAGACCGTCTATTATGCCAAGGGAGAGGCGGCAAAGCGCGGCAAGCGCTTCCTCTTCACGACGACGACCAACGCCCTCCTCCTCGACGACGAGACCATCCGCTTCTTCAACGAGGAGATGGAGAACGTCGTCCTCTCCCTCGACGGCAGGAAGGAAGTCAACGACGCCGTCAGGCAGACGGTCAACGGCAAGGGCAGCTTCGACGCCGTCATCGAAAAGATCAAAAAGTTCGTCCGCGCGAGAGGGGACAAGCATTATTATGTGCGCGGCACATTTACGGCGAAGAATCTCGACTTCTCCAAGGACGTCCTGTTCCTCGCCGACCAAGGTTTCGATTCCCTTTCGGTGGAGCCCGTCGTCACGGACATCCCCGATTTAGAGATCAGAGAAGAGCATCTTCCCGTCATTGAAAGGGAGTACGATCTCCTCTGCGACGAGTACATCAGGCGCGAGAAGGAGGGGAAGGGCTTCAACTTCTTCCATTTCAACGTGGATCTCGAAGGGGGTCCCTGCCTTGAAAAGCGTGTTTCCGCCTGCGGCGCGGGGAATGAGTACTTCTCCGTCGTGCCGAGCGGCGACATCTACCCCTGCCACCAGTTCGCGGGGGATCCCAAATGGAAGATGGGGAGCGTCTTCGGCGGGGAGATCGATCCCGTGCTCCGTGCACAGTTTGCGGAGAATTGTCTCTTCACGCGGAAGAAGTGTGAGGGGTGCTTTGCAAAGTTTATCTGCTCGGGCGGGTGCAGTGCAAACAACTATCATTTCAAAGGCGACGTCAACGAACCGTACGAAATTACCTGCGCAATGATGAAAAAGCGCATCGAATGTGCGCTGCGCGTCCTCGCTGCGCGTAAAACAAAAGAAATTTAGACGAAAAAATATGAAAATGCGCGCAATTCGGCTTGACGATGTCGCGTATTTTTTATATAATGTTAGAAGTGGAATTTTCCGAAGGGAATTTCCCGGCGGGCTTGTCCCGCGTTTCAGATAGGAGGAGGCAATGAGCAAAGTAAAATCGGCGATATGTCTGACTTTGATGTCACTGTTGCTCGCCGTACTGTGTTTCGTATGTTTCGTCTCGTTCGATCTTCCGAACGGGATCGACACATACAATTCCATCCTGACCATGACGGAGAAGGATGCGGACCTCGGAATGCGCTATGGCGGAACCGAGGACGAGAGCGGCAGATACCTCGGCGGCGCATATACCGCCGTCTACTATCCCGAGGGCGTCATCTCCGCGGAGGAGTATTCCTACACGCTCGCGGGCATGGAAGACGAGGCGGATAAGACGGAATACGCCGAAAAGTATGTGAAAGTCGGATCTCTCTACTTCGACAAAGAGGAGATCACGATGGTCAACGATGAACCCGACGAGGCGTTCAAGGCTGATTTCGACAGCGCCGTAGAGCTCATCACGGCCAGATACGAGAAGCTGCACCTCGAGGACGTCCGCGTGAGCGTCTATGACGGATATACCGTCCGCGTGCTCGTTCCGCGCGGCGATACCGCGGCATTCACGCCTTTCTCCTATACGGGTGACTTCACCGTGAAATACGGGTCGGATGCAGACAGCGCAACGACGATCATGCCCGCCCGCGCCACCGAGTCCATCAAGGACTATGTAAAGGGTGCGCACACGAGAACGGGAGCGAACGGGACAAACTATGTCGTCATCGAATTCACCGCGAAGGGCCGCAAAGCGCTTGCAGACGCCTCCTCGGGGGCGGCGGACAGCTCCGCGACGGCATTCTTCCGCGTCGGTGACAACAGCGCGCTCGAGCTCAGCGTGAGCGAGCAGATCGACCAGTCCACGCTGTACATCTCCAACACGGGCTTTACCGAACTCTCGGCAAATACCGCCGCGATTCTCATCGATACCGCGGTCAACGGCACGCAGACGGGCGTCACGTTCACCGTCGGCAATACCGTCGGCTTCCATGCGCTGTACGGCGAAAACGCGCTCATGATCCTCTACATCATCTACGGCGTGTACTTTGCCGCGATGCTCGTGTTCTTCTTCGTGAGATATCACCTGCTCGGGTTTGCACATCTCTATACCTACCTGCTCTTTACGGTCTGTGCGCTCCTGTCCGTCTGGGGGATCCCCTTCCTCACGCTCAGCGTGGAGACACTGGCGGCATTCCTCCTCACCTCGGTGCTCCTCAGCGTTTCGAACGCGGTGACCTTCGAGGCCGCGAGAAAGGAATACGAGACGGGCAAGACGATGTCCTCCTCCGTCAAGACGGGATATAAAAAGAGCCTCTGGAACCTCTTCGACCTGCATATCGTCGTCGCGCTCATAGGGTTCTTTACCTTCTTCGTCGCCCTGCCGCCGCTCAGCAATTTCGCCTTCCTGTTAGGGCTCACGGCGGTCTACTCGGGCGTCTGCACGTTGCTCATCAACCGTTTCAACTGGGCGATCCTCATGGCATATACCCCCAAGAAGGGAGCCTTCTGCAACTTTAAGAGAAAGGAGACAGAAGATGAATAAGAAAGGTTGGAAAAGTCTGCCCATCTGGCTGGCGGTCTCGGCGGTGGTCATCCTTGCAGGGATCATCCTCATGGCGCTTCTCGGCTTCGAGTTCTCGGCAGACAAGGCAAAGAACGACAAATTCGAGGCAGAATACAATATCACTGTGATCAACGACGTTGCCCTTCAGGACAAGCTCGACAAGATCTGCACGGATGCCTTCACGGCGAACGGGCTCACCGTAAGCGGCAAGCAAAACGGCGAGGGCACGGGCGAAGGTCAGGACAGGAACTCCTTCCTCTACACCTTTACCTCCGATGTCAAGGATGCGACAAAGGCAAAAGTGCAGCGTGAGATCGAAGAAAAGATCGCCGCGGATGCAGACCTCAAGGGCGAATATGTAGATATCTACACGGTCTGGCACGAGGAAACGCTCACATCGGATGCAGATCTCATGTGGCGGGGTGCAGTCGCCGTCGGCGCCGTCGTCGCTCTCGTGTACGTCGCGATCCGCTTCGGCATCGGATGTGCACTCACGGGACTCACGCTCGCCGTGCACGATACGATCTTCACACTCTCCGTCATCGCAATCGCACGCATCCCCGTGTATGCTTCTTCCCTCGTCCTCTACGGCGGGATCGCAGCGCTCTTCTCCGTTGTATTGTGGCTGATTTTCTGCATGAAACTCCGTTCTACGGTCAAAAATGCCGAGGGAGAACTCTCCGCAGAGGATGCCGTCACACAGGCGCACGAGGGCGCATGGAAGTGGATCCTCATCTCGGGAGCAGTCTCGGCAGTCGTGCTCGGGGCGCTCAGTATCGCCTCCGTCGGCGTCATGACGCTCACCCTGCCCATGCTCATCGGTGTCGGCGCGGCGCTCTACTCCTCCTTGCTTTTGGGACCTTCCCTCCACATCTATGTCAAACGCGGCTTAGACAAGCACTCGCGGAAAAATAAGGCAAAGTACGTCGGGAAGCAGAAGCAAGCGACGGAAGAGTAAGTAAGGAAGTTCAAACGGCGGGAGTTGTCCCGCCGTTTTCTCTAAAACGGCATGAAAAAACTCGTCCGCGAATATGAATTTTCGCCCGAACAATCGAATACGGTAAAAGAGCTTGCGGACCGCCTTCATCTCACGGTGACGACGGCAAGCCTTCTCTATGCCCGTGGCATGGACAGCGAAGAAAAGATGCGCGCCTTTCTCGAACCCGGGAAGCGCCGCTTTCTCTCGCCCTTCCTCATGCGCGGCATGAAGGAGGCGGTGGAGCTCTTGACGGAGGCCCGTGACGGGGAATGGCGCGTCGCGATCTTCGGCGACTACGACGCAGACGGCATCGGCGCCTGTGCGATTCTTTCCCGCGCCCTCCGCGCCTTCGGGATCGAACCGTATGTCTATGTCCCCGAGCGGTCGGAGGGGTACGGCATGAGCGTCGCCGCGATCGACAGGATCTTCGAGGAATTCCTCCCCGATCTCATCGTCACGGTCGACTGCGGGATCTCCAACGCCGACGTCGTGGAGTACATCAAGGAGCAGGGGGCGTACGTCATCGTCACCGACCACCACGAACTCCCCGAGCGCCTGCCCGACTGTATCACCGTCAATCCGAAGTTCAAGGACGATTATCCCTACGATAACCTCTGCGGCGCGGGCGTCGCCTTCAAGCTCGCCTGTGCGCTCATCGGCGAGCGGGCATATGCCTATCTCGACTTTGCGGCGCTCTCCACCGTGGCGGACAGCGTTCCGCTCCTCGGGGAGAACCGCGACATCGTCGCCGAGGGACTCAGGCTCATCGACAGGAGCCCCCGTCCCTGCTTTACGGCGCTCATCGGGAAGGCAGGGGAGATCTCCGCGCAGACGCTCGCCTTCACCGTCGCTCCCCGTATCAACGCGGCGGGCAGGATGGGGGATGCACACGCCGCTCTGCAGCTCTTCACGACGCAGACGGAGGAGGAGATCCCCGCCCTCGCCGAAAAACTCAATCTCTATAATCAGGAACGCCAGCGCTGCTGTGACGAACTGTATGCACAGGCCTCTGCTCGCATCCGTGCGGAGGGGGCGTACGGCAACGTCGTCATGCTCGCGGGGGAGAACTGGAACGCGGGCTTCGTCGGCATCGTCGCGGCGCGGATCGCGGAGGAGTTCTCCCGCCCCGCTCTGCTCTTCGTGCGCCACGGGGATATGTATCGGGGCAGTGCGCGGAGCATCGAAGCCGTCAATATCTTCGAGGCGCTCAAAGCGTGCTCGCAGTACATCGAGGAATTCGGCGGCCACGCGCAGGCGGCGGGCATCAACGTCAGGGCGGAGCATTTCGAAGACCTCAGGCGCGCCCTCGACGAATACATCGGCTCGCACTATCGGCGGGAGGATTTTGTCCCCGTTCTGCCCGTCTGCGAGGCAAGGGAGGACCCCGAGCGCATCGCCCGCGAGCTCGCCCGCCTCGAACCGTTCGGCGTCGGGAACCGCAGACCGCTCTTTGCCCTCCCGTGCGGGAGCGTGGACGCTGTGCCCGTCAAGGCGGCATCCCCGCACCTCACCTTTACCGTCGGATCTCTCACCTTCATGTATTTCGGGGGGATCAAGGATCGCCGTCTGCTTCGTAGCGATCTCAAAAAGACGATCGTCTATGAATACAATCTGTCCACCTTCCGCGGAAGGGAATATCTCAAGGGCTTCGTGCGTGCCGTGATCGCGGACGGCAGGAGCGCCGAGGGCGTGGAGCTCGACGCCTTCGAACAGCAGCTCGCCTCTATCGGTCTGCCGCCCGAGGGGGAATCCTCGGACACCGCCGCCGTGAACGCCCTCCTCGAAAAGGAGCTCACGCGCTGCTCATACGGGACCGCCGCGGTCTGTTTTTCCCTCGACACGCTGAGGAGCTTCCCCGCGCTCGACGGGATGCCCGTGGACGTCTTCCGCCTCTCTTCCTCCAATGTCTGCAATACCGTGCTCTTTGCGCCCGAGGAAGGGGTGGATCTCTCCTCATACCGCGAGGTGGTCTATCTCGATACCCCCGCGGGAGACCCGTGCGTCACGGGGAATGCAAAATTGACGCTCAACCGCGAGATTTGCGGCTATAAAAAGATTGTGGAAGCCTACGCGGGACGGGAGACCCTTCTCGGGATCTTCGCCGCGGTCAGAAGGGAACGGCTCAGAGGGGACACCCTCGCAGAAGCGGTCAAGAACTGCGGCGGGCTCGGGTTCGGCGAGGAGCGGCTCCTCTTCGCGCTCACCGTATTTTTGCAGCTCGGGCTCATCCGTTTCGAGGGCGGCTGCGTCGAAGTCGTCCGCGGCGAGAAGAAAGATCTCATGGACTCACCCGTCTATGCTGCGTCCATGCGCCTCAAGGAGGAATGATATGGATCGTCTTCTCATGAAGTTCTATGAATTTTACGTCGGCGGGGACAGAGACCTTCTGCTCCGCGCCTATGACTATGCCGAGCGTGCACATAAAAACCAGAAACGTGCTTCGGGGGAGCCCTATTTCATCCATCCGTGCGCCGTTGCCGAGATCCTCGTCGACCTCGGGCTGGACGCGGAGACCGTTGCCGCCGCCCTTCTCCATGACGTCATCGAGGACACTCCCGCGACGGAGGAGGACATCAGCCGTGAGTTCGGAGAGGGGGTTCTGTCCCTCGTCTCGGGCGTCACCAAGCTCGATAAGATTGTCTTCAAGTCACAGGAAGAGGAGGAAGCGGAGAACTTCCGTAAGATCTTCATTGCGATGGCGAAGGACATCCGCGTCATCATCATCAAACTTGCCGACCGTCTCCACAATATGCGCTCGCTCAACTTCCTCTCCAAGGAACGACAGCAGAAGATGGCAAAGGAGACCCTCGACATCTATGCTCCCATCGCGGGACGGCTGGGTATCAGTCAGGTCAAGTGCGAACTCGAGGACCTCTGCCTCAAATATCTCGACCCCGAGGCGTTTGAGTTCCTCGTCGAAAATATCCACCAAAAGCTCGAAGAGCGCAACCGCTTTGTCGATTTCGTCGTCGAGGAGATCAACGAGATCCTCAAGGAGTCTGAGATCACGGGCGAAGTCTTCGGGCGGCCCAAGCACTTCTATTCTATCTATAAAAAGATGAAGACGAAGAACAAGACGCTCGACCAGATCTACGATCTCACGGCGGTGAGGGTCATCGTCGGGACGGTGGATGAGTGCTATGAAGTGCTCGGCAAGATCCATAAGAAGTGGAAACCCGTGCCGGGACGGATCAAGGACTATATCGCGACCCCCAAGCCCAACCTCTACCAGTCCCTGCATACGACCGTCGTCACCAACTTCGGGCAGCCCTTCGAGATCCAGATCAGGACAGAGGAGATGCACCGCACGGCGGAGTACGGTATCGCCGCGCACTGGAAATATAAGGAAAACCGTGACACGGAGACGAGTCTCGACCAGAGAATGTCGTGGATCCGTGAGATGATGGAGCTGCAGGGGGGATTCCGCGACTCCAAGGAGTTCATGAACAGCGTCAAGGAAGAGCTGTATTCGAGCGAGCTCCTCGTCTTTACCCCCCAGAGTAAGGTCATTTCCCTGCCCGAGAAGGCGACGCCCGTGGACTTTGCCTATGCCATCCACTCCGAGGTCGGCAACCGTTGCATCGGCGCAAAGGTCAACGGGAAGATCGTCCCGCTCGATTCAACGCTCGAGCTCGGCGACGTCGTCGAGATCATCACCTCGCCGACGAGCAAGGGGCCTTCCCGCGACTGGCTCAAATTTGTAAAATCACCCTCCGCGAAGGCGAAGATCAAGGCGTTCTTCAAGAAGCAGATGCGGGAGGACAACATCAAACTCGGCAGAAGTATGCTCGAAGAGGCGGCGAAGAAGAAGGGGTACCAGCTCTCCGAGATCCTCATTCCCGAGAGCTTCAAAAAGGTCTCCGAACGCTTCTCCTTCGATACGACGGATGAGATGTTCTCCGCCGTGGGCTATGGGGCGGTCTCGGTCAACCAAGTCTTTTTCAGGCTCGTCGATTATTTCAGAAAAGAGGCCCCGACGACTCCCACTTTGCAGCCATTCAAGGAGAAGAATGCGAAGGGTGCGGTCACAATCAAGGGCATGAGCGGCCTGCTCGTCTCCTTTGCGGGGTGCTGTTCGCCCGTGCCGGGGGACGAGATCATCGGCTACGTCACCCGCGGCAGAGGGATCGTCATCCACAGAAAGGATTGCCCCAATATCAGGAATGCCGAAGAGGACAGACTCCAGCCTGCGGAATGGACCAAGCAGGAGGGGGAGGCACGGTTCAAGGCGGGGCTCGTCATTACGGCGGAAGAGCAGGGCGCTGCGCTCGCGGCGATCTCCTCCGTCCTCGCCGATATGAAGCTCTCCCTGACCTCCATCAACGGACGCTACGGCAAGAGCGGGGAAGCGATCGTCGAAGTCACCGTCTCCCTTCTGAACAAGCAGGACATCGAAGTCCTCATCTCCCGCCTCTCCGCGAAGGATAAAATTTACGGTGTGAGAAGGGTAAGCAACTGAGTAGTTTTTGTTTCGAACGATTTCTTTGCTCGTACCCCCCCTTGCCCACCCCTTGAGGGGTGGGTGTCACGGCCTCGCCGTGACGGAAGGGGTGTTGCTCGCAAATAAATACGTTCGAGGAATGTTACCCTCTGGGATATTGAGTTGCGGCTCGAAATCGCTCTCCCCGACATTGTGGTTCCCGTGGGGTACCAAATTGAGTCGCCCACGGCGGAAGTCAATTCCGCCTAAGG
>CANQLW010000047.1 GCA_947624805.1 uncultured Clostridia bacterium
CACGCCGACATCACGCCGAGCGAGAGAGTGAGGACGAGCGCGCAGACGAGGGCAAACAGCACTGCGACATACGAGCGTCTTTTGGTCTTGTTCATAGCTCCTTTCTCCTTTTATCATTGAAGACTTGGAGATCCCGACCGATAGGAGCTTTGAGTTTGTCATGGAATGACAAACTGCCCCCATGGGGGCAGGAATCCCGCAATGATTTGTGGATAGTTTAACATATCCGTTCCTCATTGTCAAGATTTTTTTGTCAACTTTATGAAAAATTTTTTTACCCTTGCCCACCCCGCGCGCTCATGCCCCCTCCCGCCCCGCGCGCTTCCACGGTCATCCTACCCCGCGCGTGTTCCCTCCGCGTCATCCTGAGACAGTGAGCATTACGAAGTCCACAGGAGAATGTCCCGAAGGATCCCGAAGAACGGAGTCCGCCCCTCGGCGCCCCTCTCTTCCGCGTCATTCTGAGACAGTGATTTGTACGCAGTCCGAACGGCGATTTTCGAAGAATCCCGAAGAACGGAGTCCGACCCTTGCCCACCCCTTGAGGGGTGGGTGTCTCGCCGCAATGCGGCGAGACGGAAGGGGTGTTCTCTCGCTGCCCCTCTTAGGGGATAGGGGTTCCCCCCGCGGAAAAAGTCTTCCCGAAGGAAGACTTTTTCTCATTCAAGATAACTGCCCGTCGCGCTCTGCTTCACGCGGAAGATCCGGACTTCGTCCCCCGTGTTTGCATCGAGATAGACGACGTATTCCTGCTCACCCAGTTTGCACAAGAACTCGTAACACAGCGTTCTGTGTCCGTCAACGGGAATGACCGCAAGATTGGCCGCGGTGACTTCCGCCTCGCCGAAGAGTCGGCCCCTTGCCTCCTCCTCGGAGAGCCCCGCCTCGGTCTTATGCGTCTCATCGTTGAGCAGATACCCCCGCGCGTCGATGCCGATGACCCTGCCCTTGGACTCGCAGACTCTCACGCGGATGAGCTCGGGATAGATTCTCACGCCGTTCTCGCTCGTCACATAGGTGAGGTTGGCGACCATCCCCGCATCGGAGAGCCACACCGCCTCGACCCCCTCGATCCCGAGTCCGCCCAGGAACTCCTTGGCGAGCCCGTCGCAGGTACTGAGGTCAAAATTCTTCTCCGTGCATTCTTCATAGGTGTCGAAGAAGGCGAGTTCCCCCCCGTTTTTGGTGATCTCGGCGAAGATCTCATTCCCGCTCTCATCGGTGAGGGTGAAGTTGTAACAATGCATCTCCTGTGCCGCCGTCTCGCCCGTGAAGCGCACATCCGCGACATGGTATGCCGAAAAATACTCTCTGGCCTTCTGTTCCGCCTCTGCCTCGGTGATCTCGGGGAGCGCCGCGAGCTTGTTTTCGCCGATATTGCCCTCTTTCGCAAAGGGAGCATCGGAGATCTCCTCGGCTTTTTCGTGGATTTCACTGCCCATCGACGTGAAGGTCTCGGACATGGTACCCCCATTTCCCGTCAGGAAGCTCATGAGATCCTTCGCCGTCATCATCGTCGCAAGGCTGTTGAGCTCGCCCGTGAGCTTTGCATTGATCTCATAGAGGGAGGCGATCCTGCCCCGCTCCTCCTCGGTAAGCGGCTGTCCCGATGCAAGGCGTGCAAGCATATTGTTCGCAAACGCATTCGTGCTGTTGATGAACGACGAGATATCCGTGCCCGTCGCACTGTCCACGGGGATCCGCTCGAGCGCGCTCTCTAAAAGGGCGCTATCCACGAGGACGGCAGTCAGGAGCCTTCTCTGCTCCTCCGCGCCTGAGGAGATCCTGAGTTTATCGAGGTTATTGTCCATATCCTCGGAGACGGACACGAGCTCATAGAGGGTAGAGCGCGCCCCCGACTCCTGTTCGACGGCAAGATCGTTCATGCGGAACGCGCCCGCCGTTACAACGGTACCGAGGACAAGTGTCGCAACGCCGAGGGAGATGACGGCCGCCAGCCATCCGCCGAACCCGCGACGGTTCTGCTTCCGCGACGTCGTCTGCTCTCGCCTGTGCTTTTTATCCTGCGCCTTCCGTGCATGGGCGGCGCGGCGGGACTTGATCTTCTCCTCGCGTGCCTTTTCACGGGCTGCCGCCTTTTGCTGTTTGAGGGCGATACGCTCCCGCTTTTCCCGCTCGATCCGCTTCCCGCGCTCTGCCTTGGTCTCATTTTTGAGAAGTTCACGGCGGGCGGCACGCTCTGCCCTCTGCTCTACTTTCTTTTCGCGGAGCTCCGCCTTCTTCTCGATCTTATGCTGTTTCCGCTCGGCACGCCGCTCGGCAGCCGCTGCCTTCTTTTCGAGTTTTTTCTGCTTGATCCCCGCCTTTTTCTCGAGTTTCTTCTCCTTGAGCGCGATCTTTGACGCCTTCTTCTCCGCCTTGGCGGCTTCCTTCTCCTTTGCCTTCCCGACGCGCTGCTCCGCCGCTGCCTTTTCCCGCTTCTGCGCCTTGGTGAGCGCAGTACGCTTGCCCGACTTCTTCGGGGCAGTCTTCTTGACGGCCGTCGTCTTCTTCGACGTCTTCGTCGTCTTTGCAGTCTTTGCGGGCTCATTCACGGATTCCGCCGTGTATTCCTCCACCCGCTCGACCTTTTCCGCACCGCTCGATACATTCTTTCCGATTTTCTTCTCCATAACTCCTCCTTATTTGGCAAAGACGTGTTTGCCGATGACCGTCACCGTCGGACGGCCGAAGATCCATGCACTCGTCGCAACGGCGGGATTATAGTAATAGAGACACCCGTAGGTGGGATCCCAGCCGTTCATCGCATCCCGTGCGGCGTTGTATGCCGTTTGGTTGGGTTCGAGATTGATCTGCCCGTCCGAGACGGCCGTAAACGCGCCGCTCTGGTAGACAACGCCCGCGACCGTGTTGGGGAAGGACTTGCTCTTGACACGGTTCATGATGACTGCGCCGATCGCGACCTGTCCCGTATAGCTCTCTCCCCTGCCCTCGGCGTAAATGCACTTTGCGAGCACATAGAGGTCGGATGAGTTATAAGAGGAACTACCCGACGAGCCGCCCGAAGACGAGGAACCCGAGGAGGAAGACCCCGAGGATGAGCCGCCCTGCAAGGCGTTGTAACTATCGTTCATGCCGAGCGCGCGGTAAGTGGCTTTCCCGACCACCCCGTCCGCCGTCAGACCGTTTTTCTTCTGGAAGGCAATGACCGCCTTTTTCGTACCCGCGCCGAAGATACCGTCCACGGCGCCCGAATAGTAGCCCCACTGTTTCAATCTGCGCTGGACTTCCTTGACTTCGCCGCCCCTGCTCCCCTGACGGAGAACGGCGGCGTCCTGGACAAGTTCGAGCGCCGTATCGGCGGACTGGTTTGTCACGGCATAAGCCGTGATCCCTGCCGTGGCAGCCGCAGTGATAGCGAGCGCCACCGCGCCGATCGCGAAAAACTTCTTCATAAAATCCTCCTACGCACAATGTGCGCAAGGAAAAAAGTTTTATACATCTTTTCCCATATTCCCCTACGGTCATCCTGCCCCGCCGCCTCACGGTCATCCTGCCCCCTACCCCTCTGTGTCATCCTGCCCCTTCCCCCCCGCGTCATCCTGAGGCGAAGCCGAAGGATCCCCTCAAACGAAGTCCAAAAAAAAGGCTCCTCCCAAGGAGGAGCTGTCACGCTCCGCGTGACTGAGGAGGGGAATATTCTAATTCACGGCGCGTGGCAGGGTTGCCCTGCCTAAGCGCACCCAATTTGGTACCCTACGGGAACCACAATGTCGGGGAGAGCGAGCGCGACGATGACTCCATATCCCAGAGGGTGACATTCCTCGCTTGCATTTGTTTTGGAGCACGCGCCCGAAGGAGCGCGGACGATAAAACAAATCAAGCGAAACTACTCTCTTCACCCCATCTCCCGATAAGCGAGTCCGTCTCCGATCTCCACATCATAGCAGGTCGCGGTGTACCCGGTCTCGGCGCGATAGCGCATACACACTTTTTCTTTGAAGTCCTCGACGGCGCCCTTTTTTACGAGGTTGACCGTGCAGCCGCCGAACCCCGCGCCCGTCATCCGCGCTCCCGCACAGGCGGGATGCTCCCACGCGACATGAGCGAGACAGTCCAGCTCCTTCCCCGTCACTTCGTAAAGCTGTTCGAGAGATCTGTGCGATTCGGTAAGCAGCTCCCCGAATGTTTTCATATCCCCCCTCTTCATCGCCTCGGCGGCCCATCGGACCCGCTTACACTCATCCACAACGTGTTTAGCGCGGCGGTAAATGGTTGCGGGCAGTCCCGTTCTGTACTCCAACAGCTTGAAGGGACGAGCATCCGCAAGGCATTCGATATCCAGTTTTCGTTTGAGAATGGAGAGAGCCGTCTCCGTCTCCTCTCTCCGCTCGTTGTATTTGCTCTCCACAAGCGCATGGGGCTTATTGGTATCGATGAGAACGAGCGCATACTCCCCCGTCTGAATCGGGACTTGTTCGCACTCGAGCGTCTTACAGTCGAGGAGCATCGCGTGCCCCGCCCTGCCGCAAGCGGCGGCGTACTGGTCCATGATGCCGCAGTTCACACCTGCAAATTCATGCTCGGCCTTCTGTGCGAGAAGAGCAAGCTCCACGGGATCGGGGAGTTCTCCCGCAATGAGCGCCAGTGCGCCGAGCGTTGCGACCTCGATCGCCGCCGAGGAGGAGAGCCCGCTGCCGAAGGGGACCTTGCAATCGATGAGAAGATCGCAGCCCTTGAGTTCATGCCCCGCTTCTTGCCAAAAATAGGCGCATCCCGCCTGATACTTGGCGTGTTTGAGTTCACGATATTGATTTAAGTTTTTGATGTCGAGCGAAATTTGATCGGGCAGATCCGTCCATGCAAGGTTGATGAAGTCCGACCCGTTCGGGCGGGCGTAGACGGTGCATTTTAAGGACAGGGCGCACGGTAGAACTTTTCCGCCGCAGTAATCGACGTGTTCGCCGATGAGGTTGACCCTCCCCGCCGCCGAGACTTCAAATTGATACGCATTGATATGCTCCATAACTCCCCCTTCTCCCGTAGCCTGATTCTACCCGATTTCTCTTATTTTGCCGCAGTCCCTGCTTCTCTTTCCTTTCCTTTATTTTACCGCGGCCTATTCTTCGCCTTCTTTTCCTTTATTATACCGCAGTCCCTGCTTCTCTTTCCTTTTCTTTATTTTACCACACCCTGCCCTCCTTGTCCACTTTTTCCTCGCCCCTTCGGTCATCCTACCCCGCGCGCGTCACTTCCGCGTCATCCTGAGACAGTGAACCTTACGAAGTCCGAATCGTAAGTTTCGAAGGATCCCGAAGAACGAAGTCCGAAATCCCCTCCTCAGTCACCTTCGGTGCCAGCTGTCTCGCGCAGGTAGAACCCTGCGCTCGGTCACCGCTCGCGCGAGATAATGCGCTCGCTCATGTCGCAACGCGCGAAAGGTTCACTGGACCTTTCGCAGAACGCGTTGCTCCACCCTCGGAGGCGCTTTCTTACCCCCTCCTTGGGGAGGGGGGTTGGGGGGCGGGGCCGTTCTAAATCACGTGCCTTAGGCGCGCGCTTCCGCCGCCCCGCGCGCGTTCTATTGCACGAAGCGCGGCACGAGCCCGTCAGGGCGAAGTAGGGCGACTCAATTTGGTACCCCACGGGAACCACAATGTCGGGGAGAGCGACCCTCTCCCCCCTGCGTCATCCTGCCCCGCGCGCATTCTTATTGCTCTAAGCGCGGCACGAGCGGCTTTGCCGCGAAGTAGCGTAGCGAAGGATCCCGAAGAACGAAGTCCGAATTTCAATCTTCGGGATTCTTCGGGCTTTGCCCTCAGAATGACGCTGTAAAAAAAGACATTCCTCGCTCGCATTTGTTTTTGAGCACGCGCCCGAAGGAGCGCGGACGAAAAAACAAATCGAGCGAAACATAAAAAGCAAAAAAGAGAGGTTTCCCTCTCTTTTTTGCTTGTGTGGATAAGTCTTACGACGTATGAGCTTAATATCTGAATCCGTCGGGTGCGGAAGTCCAGTTCTCGCCGTTGCGGGCGGTATCTGTGAGATACCTCGACATCGAGTAGTACAGGTTCTGCGCAAGGATCTTGTGATTCTTCACGGTCGCCGTATCTTCCTTGCCGATCGTAGCGACGTACTGCTCGTACGGCGCACGCAGGGCAGCATCCAGCTCCTTCAAGTTCG
Source organism: uncultured Clostridia bacterium (assembly GCA_947624805.1). GTDB lineage: Bacteria > Bacillota > Clostridia > Christensenellales > Borkfalkiaceae > Gallimonas. The sequence continues at coordinate 6,145 of CANQLW010000047.1, forward strand.
AACGATCCTCCGCAAGCTCTTTTCCGTCCGTGGTGAACGCGAACTTGCCCTCTGCGTCCTTCAGGGTCTTCAACAGCGTACTATCGATATAACTGCTGATATGCACGTTGATGACCGTGTTCGGGTTCCAGCCCTGATACTGAGGATATTTCTCGTTGAATGCATCGTAATTCGTCGCCGCGGCATGATCGTTTTTCCGTGCCGTCATGAACGCCGTCACAAAGCTCTCATCGCCGTCCGCGCCATCGCCCTTGAGATATCCGACGAGTTTATCGAAGAACGTAGAGTACTCAACGCCTGTGACCTCTGGTCTCGTGTAATTGTCCACGATATAGTTGAAGCGATTGCTGAGCGCCCATTGGACATCGATTGCGAGGATCCCGTCGACATAGTCGAGGTAAGCGTTCTTTGCCGCCCCATCGGTGGGGCTATCCTTGTATGCCTTCTCGAGCTTCTCCCTGACGGGAAGATTTCTATACAGCCCGAGCGGGGAAGTGATCCCCTTCTTGATGGCGTCTCCGCTCAGATCCATAGGCTTATGGACAATCTCCATGAGCTGGTTCAGAAGCCTCATGTACTCATCCGATCCCCGCGCCGCTTTATCGATGTAGAGCGTCTTATAGGCGTCTGCGAACTGAGCGACCGTGAGGGAATTCCCCGTGAAATATCTGAGCATCTCGTAGTGGTTTGCGTGCGCGTCATAGGCGAGCAGGAGCGGCGAGAGCCCGCGTAAGTTCTCCATGGAGAATACCGTTCTGTTATTCAGCCATGTATGGATGTCGATATGGACGTCATAGCCTTCGGGATTGGTGAGCGCCTTGCCGAGGAAGATGTCCGTCTTTTCCTTGAGGGCGAGCACCTTGTCGGGCGTCGCTCCGTCCGCCAACCCTTCCTCACGGGTGGACTTGTATGCATCATACAGAACGACCTGCACATTGTCGAGCGTTCCCGCTGCTTTCTTGGCATCGATGTCTTCCCACGTCGCGGTGAGGGTCTCGACCATATCGACGGAGTTACGGGAAACGGCGTATTCCGCGAGCAGATTTGCGTATGTTTCGATTGCATCCGTATAGGTGTTCAGCGTCTCCGTATTCAGTGTCTCCGCAGTGAGATCGGATGCAAGGGTATTTACAGTGTTATACGCGGTTACCACTTTTTGTCCGAGTTCAGACTTATCACTGAGTATGTTAAAATCGCTAAGGATGCAGTTCAGAGCAGTTACCAGTTTAACGGATGTCGAGAAAGGTACCACCTCCGTTTGCGACAGGACGATCGTGGTATAACCGTTGGTCGCTTTGAGGTATGCCTGCAACGTCTCTTCGTTCGGATCTGCATGGTATGCATCATGCGCCGTCTGAAGCAATTCATCTGCGGCCACGCAGAGAGCATCCGTCTCGGCTTTACGGCTCTCGTAGATCGAATCGAGGAGCCCCTCGACCGTCTGAGGCGCGTAGAGCTTGAACACGTTTTCTATGTAGTACGCGTACCCCTCCGCAGAGCCGAAGGTATATTTGCTCGCATACGCCCACGGCAACTTCCCATAGAGGCGGGTGTTCTTTGTAGCGCCGTAGAAGACGCTAGGGAAGTAACTGTATGTATAGTTCCACATCCAAGGGTTCTGATAGAACTGGCTCGTCTCGGGATAGTAGTTATTCTTAAACCATATGAGCAACGCCGAGCGGTTGACACCGTTGTACTTCGTGTTCATACGGGTCATGAATTCCGCCGAAACGGCATTATACTTCTCTTCTGTGTTGGTTGCGAACGGCGTATCGGGGACAGAGGTCCCGCCACCCATATCGAGCGGAAGCCCTTTCTGTTTGTAGATTTCGCTGGTGTCCGTGTTGAGGAAGATCTTATGATACTGCTCGGGAGTGACACAGTCGATGTTTTCATAGAGCGGATCGACCAGTGCCTTCATGTTCGCCATATATCCCTTCGGGTCGTTCGCTCCTGCATAGTCCTCGAGCACGCTGTGCCATGCCTCGAGCAGAGGCCGCCCCGCGCGTACGTAGACCTGCGCATCGTTCGATCCCGACGAAATGGTGATATACTGGCTGTATTTGATCCCCTGATAGGTATAATCGATCCTGAGGACCTGGGTGTACGAGGACGGCACCTTCTGATAAGCGGTGAAGTGATAGAAATCGAAGAATGCCTTCATCTTGCCGTCTTCTTCTCTCACGCCGTCAAAGCGGTAAGCGAAGGACACATAGTCGTCTTTGTACACTTCGTCTTGGGCAAGATCCGCCCCGTTCATGTAGACGCCGAGGAACTCGAAGTCTTCCTTGCTGCCCATCCACTCGAGTTTGATATCCTTGGGCGTCTCGGCATTCAGATAGGAAGTCGAAAGATTCTTCGCGCCGCTGCTCAGTTGCACGGGTTTTGCCGCCTCGGCGGATTTCACTGCCACGTTGAGCTTGGTCTTGGTGTAGCCGCTCTCCGCCTCGATCTTCTCGCCCTTGATGAGGTCGAACCGTACGGTCTTCCCGTCAACTTCGAGTTCGTAGATGAGTGTAGGCTGGAGATTGATCTCCTGCACATAATACCCTCTCTGTTCGGAGGAGACGCCGAGCTCGAGCGTGATCTCCGCATAGCCGTCATGCACTTCGAACGAGGAGATCCCCATGGTCGCCTTCATGCCGTGACGATTGCTTGCGGCTGTACCGAGATCCGCATAGAGCCCGTTGAACTCACGCACCATCGGCTCGCCGTAGGTATAGGTATAGAGGTAAGGCTTGATATGGATATCCTGCCCGCCGCTCACGGAAAGCGTTGTACGGGGGAACCTCTGCGAGAGATACAGATGCTGGTCGGCATCGTAATAGTAGAGCTGTCCGTTGTATTCTACCGTGAGAACATCGCGTATATAGTCCGAATTATAATAGCTGTTCGACTCATCGTTATAGATCGTGATGCCGAGTTCATGTTTATAGAGCCCTTGATATCCCGATTTGTTGTTGGGATTGCCGTAGACGTTGATTGATTCGCGCCAATCCGCATACGGCATCTCGTTGAATGTCTCATCGACATAGATACCGTCGCTCGAAGAGGGCGCATAATAGACATCCGAATCTTCCGTCCACGAAAAATCACTGCTATAGGTGGTATGGTGCGTCTTCCCGTTCGCGCCGAGGATGAGGCGGGGCTTGCTGTCTGCCTTCAGGGCGTCGTGCTGCAGGACGAACGTGTAGGACTTGATCTCGTCGTATGCGATCGTCGCCGCGTTCTCGGGAGTCTCGATCTTGCCTTCGAGGAGCTCGATCTTATCTTCCCCGGGAGCCCCGGGCGTGACGGTGGGCTTCGCCTTCACTTCCACCTTCCACGAGGAAGAGGTGTTCCCGTCCGATTCCATATATACATAGTAGACGCCCGCTTCGGTAAAGCCTGCACTCGAGATGGACATCGACATCTCGCCCTTTTCGCCCTTATGCACGGGGCTGACGAAGCCCTGCGTGTAGACGTTTCCTTCGAGCGCCTTGTTCCAGAGCGCCGTGCCTTCCACGCCTTCCTTGCCGTACCAGATCTGAAGGAAGGACTCGTCCGCGCCGTGTGCAAGGAATTCAAACGTATGCGTCGTCCCCTCGCGGTAGGAGATCCCCTCCGCCACATTGACGGGAGAACCGTCCACCGAGAAGGAGTCAAAGATGTATCTCCCCGAGAAGACCCAGTGCGCGACGAGGCCCATGTCACGGGAAATAGGGGTGACGGAAGTCACCTGCCCGTCATTGACGCCCGTCCCCGTGAACCAGCCGAGGAAGGTATAGTTCGTACGGGTGGGCACGGGAAGCGCCGCGATGCTGTCTCCCTTGGGGATCTGCACGCTGCTCTCTGCGAGCGCGTCGCCGCCGTTCACATCATATGTAACGGTGACTTTCTCGACCTCGGGGAGCTCAGGCGAGATGCCGTCCGTGCCCCTGATGCTGCCGAGGACAACCCAGTTCTTGCCGTCCGCGCTGCGCTGATAGATGTCAAATTTTGAGTAATCGAGATAGAAATCCCCCGGCTGTGCCGTCCTGAGATCTGTCCCCGATTCCTCGGGCGTGCCATTGCCTGAGAACCAGATGACGCCGTCACGGCCGTCCGAGCCGAAGAGCTTGAGGACGGAAGTCCACGTCTCTGTACCCTTTTGGTAGAGCTCACCCGTTTTGGTGTTGAGGTAGAAGTCGTTTTCGGCGCCTGTCCCGTTATCGGGAGCCTCGGTGCCGTAATACCACGTCCCGCTCTCCTCCATTTCGACGGCGATCCACTGCCCCGACGACTTTTTGTAGCTTGCAAGCGTCTTGGTGTTGAGGTAGTAATCCCCCTCCTGCCCGAGGCTGTCGGACGGGACCGCCGCGCCGTAGTACCACGCGCCGCCGCTCACTGTCTGCTCTGTCGAGTCCGACGTCTCATTGTTCCCGCACGCCGACATGACGCCGAGCGAGAAGACGAGGACGAGCGCGCAGACAAGGGCAAACAACACCGCGACATACGAGCGTCTTTTTGTCTTGTTCATAGCTCCTTTCTCCTTTTTCATCATTGAGACTTGGCGATCTTCTGTCCCATTAGGAGCTTTTACAGTTCGTCATTTCATGACGAACTGCCCCCATGGGGGCAGGAAGGCCTTGATGATTTGGAGATAGTTTAACATATCTGTTAACAATTGTCAAGATTTTTCGTCAATTTTATGAAATTTTTTATAATTTCCCACCCCCTCTTGCCCTCGTGCCCCTCCCCCCCTCTTGTGTCATGCCCGTCCTCCCCCTTGCCTGCCCCCTTGGGGGCGGGTGGCGCGGCGCAGCCGCGTCAGGTGGGGGTTGAGAGCGCCTTCTCCTATGGTCATCCTGCCCCGCACCGCGCACCCCCCCGCGCGTCGCTTCCGCGTCATCCTGAGACAGTGAACCTTACGAAGTCCGAATCGTAAGTTTCGCCCCGCGCGCGTTCTATTACACGAAGCGCGGCACGAGCGGCCTTGCCGCGAAGTAAGGATCCCGAAGAACGAAGTCCGATGTCTTGAGAACGGAGTCCGATGTCTTGGCGCCCCTTTCAGGGGAGCTGGCAAGGCGTCAGCCGCGTCAGGTGGGGGTAAAGCTCCCCCTTGGGGGGGAGCTGTCACGCTTCGCGTGACTGAGGCGGGGACTTGGCGCCCCCTTGAGGGTGGAACAACGCGTTCTGCCAAAGATTGATAATCTTTGGCGCGTTGCGACATGAGCGCCCCG
>CANQLW010000048.1 GCA_947624805.1 uncultured Clostridia bacterium
ACGGAGCCCGCCTGCGTGCAAGAAGCGGCTTGCAGGACGGTCTCCTGCCAGTCGTGGCCGATGGGGTCGAGCGTGATGCTCTGGACGAGCCCGCAGGTCTTGCAGGTACGGCTGCGGGAGCCGCTCTCCGTGCAGGTCGCAGGGGTCTCGGTCCAATCCCCGAACGCGTGCATATGGACGGCGGAACTATTCTCCGAAGGCAAGGAGGCCGTATCGCAGGCGGCAAGCACGCCGCCCGACAAGCATAGCATACATAGAGCAATGAATAATATGAGCGTCTTTTTTCTCATGCTTCCTCCGTACTTTGATTATATCATATTTCTCCGCTCCCGTCAAGTCCCGCAGATGTGGAACGTCAGCGACGAAGTAGCGCAGCGAAGGGTCCCCTATGAGGGGCACCGAGATCCCCTCCTCAGTCACCTTCGGTGACAGCTCCTCCTTGGGAGGAGCCATTCCCCGCCTCAGTCTCGCGTTGCTCGACAGCTCCCCCCCAAGGGGGAGCTCTCACACCACCCCTACCCTTATGAAAGCGGCACAGAAAAACAGGTCGCACGAGACGACCTGTTTTTTGTCATGGATTACGATTTTCAGCCGATTATTCGATCCCCATTTCTGCTTTGGTGTATTGTGAAGGCATAAGGGCCTTACGGAATGCCACAAGATTTCCACATAAATAACCGTCACCGATTCCCCCCTCGTCATACACAATATTCTCCGGCTTCTCGAAATTTCGGACGTTATCGATCCCTTGAATGTCTGCATCACTATAAACATTAACGACCGTACATTGTCTATCGCTGGCAGCTACATAAGCATTTCCGCTTTCCGTTGCGCGTGCGTTTATGGCAACGCCGCCCCCGACATAGGCAATACAGTGGTCGCTGATTCCGCCGACGCCGATCGCTGTACCGGAATCATTGAGAAGGTTAATGGTCCCGCCGTTTACGATGATCGTACCGTCATCCACTGCTTCCGCCGACGACCCGATCGCAATTGCAAACTCACTCAGCGCCGACTGATAGTGGTTCCCCGTAAGGCCGCACATCCCGAGGAGATTGATCGTACCGCCCGAGAAGACGATCGTCGCTTCGCCCTCGCTCATGCCGAGCGCGACGCAGCAGCTTCCGCCTTTCATATCGATCGTACCATTCTTGAAATGGACTTTTCCGCCCTTCGCCGCATACAGACCGCTTGCATTGTTCAATTCGATTGTAGTATCGGCGTCATCGACAATGACAGTCGACCCTTTGCCCAAAGCCGCAGCGATCTGGGATTCTTTATAGGCATAGATATTATCCTTGCCGTATGCGGTGAACGATGAGCCACCGCAGATGTTCACCGTGCCGCCGTTTTCTGCAACGATCGCAGGCGTCACGTTGTTCGTTACAGAATCCGAACTGCTGTAGGTATTCCTGATCGTCGCCGTTACCCCGTCGAAGGTGAGTTTCGAGCCGTCGCCGCTCACGGAGAAGACGGGTTTATTCTCGACCCTGCCCATTTCGATGCTGCCGCTCTCGCCCTTCACGGTGAGCGTGGAGCCGCCCGTAATGTCGATCGCGGCATTTGTTTTTTCTTGATTGAGCGTCAGCGTCTTTCCGCCGAGGTCGAGGGTGAGGTCCACCTTCTTCTCGCCGCCGACCGTCAATGTCTGCGCCGACAGGTTGAGATCCTCTCCGAGGGTCACGCCGACAGCTCCGTCCGTTGCCTTGTCGATGAGCGCCTCGATCTCTGCTGCCGAACCGACGAAATAAGAACGGTTGTCCCCCTCGTCCTCTGCATAGTGATTGCCGCCCTCGTCCCAGCCGACCGTCGTGTCGGTCTTGGTATCGGTGAGGCTCGAACCGGTCACGGTGACCTGCTCTTCCGTCACGGAACCCATATCGCCGACGAAGTTGTCGACGCTCTTGCCTTCTCCCGTAACACTGCCCTCGAAGGAGCTTTCCTCGACGTTGAGCTTGGTCTCCCCGCCGACTGCCTTTTCCTCGAGCTTGCCGACGAGCCCGCCGACCTTGGCGTTTTCATCCGTCGTATAGTCCGCTTTTACGGTGACGTCCCTGACGGTGACTTCGCCCTTTGCCTGCCCGACGACGACTGCGCCGATCGCGCCCTCGCCCGTCGCCGTCACCACGGCATTCACAAAGTGAAGATGTTTGATTGTTGCGTCCTCGACATTGCCGAAGAAGCCGACGATCTTCGACTCCGCCGTGGTCGTCACGGTGAAGTTTGAGATCGTGTTCCCCTCGCCGTCGAAGATGCCCTTGAAGGGGACGTCCTCCGTGCCGATCGGGGTCCATGCCGCCGCTGCCTTCTCCGCCCGTCTGCCGTTTACGGACGCCGCAGAGAGGTCGTTGAAGTTGATGGGCGCCTTCAAATGGATCTCTTTGCCGTCATAACCGTCATATTTTTTGATGTTTTGGGCGAAGACGATGAGTTCGTCGATGGAGTGGATATCGATCTGATTCGTCTTGATGCTCTCCATAAGGACGACCCACTTCTCGCCGTCATAGCGATAGAGGCGGGAGCCCGTCCCCGTGCCGTCCTCGGTGCCGTTGAACTGCCCGATGTACAAGTCACCCTTCTTGGGGTCGGTGACTTGCCCGTCGGGGAAGCCTTTACCGTCGAAGACCCGTACGGGATCTTTGGCCTTGTCGCCCTTGATCGTCCCGAGTTCGACCCAGTTGTTCTCCGAACCGAGCTGATAGACGACCCAAAGCTGTGTATCGATGTAGAAATCGCCCTCCTGAACGACTTTGCCCTCGAGGCCGAGCGAAGTCTCGGGTCTGCCTTCTCCCGAGAACCACATCACGCCGTCGCGGCCCTTCTCACCCCTGAGGATGAGGATCGGCTCGCCCCAGCACTCTGCACCCTTCTGGTAGAGCTCTCCCGACTCGGTGTTGAGGTAGAAATCATGTTCTTTGCCCTGCGTGTCGGGCGCCGTCGTGCCGTAATGCCATACGGGCGCCTCTTCCGTGCTCATGAGCGTCCAGCCGTCCGCGCTCTTCTTGTAGCTTGCAAGCGTCTTGGTGTTGAGGTAGAAATCCCCCTCCTGTCCGAGCGAGCCCGACGGGATCGCCGCACCATAGTACCATTCACCGCTTGCCGATCCGCTGTTTCCGCACGCCGACATCATGCCGAGCGAAAACACGAGCACAAACGCACAGACAAGCGCTAAAAGTACTGCAACAAATGAGCGTCTTTTTGTTTTGTGCATAGCCCCTTTCTCCTTTTCAATCATTTGATTTTTTGACGATCTCCCGACCGCTAAGGGTTTTACAGTTCGTCATTTCATGACGAACTGCCCCCATGGGGGCAGGGAGGCCTTGATTGAGTTATGGATAGTTTAACACACTTCGCTTATATTGTCAAGAGAAATATCTGCAGTTTTCAATATTTTTTCCGTCATCGTCTGCGGCGGAGGAGGGTGCCGCATTGGAGAGGATAGGGACAGTCCATCGTGTAGACCGCCTGTACGAGCTTGGCGTCGGAGCAGTGGGCGCCGCTTAGATCCCGCATTCCCGTTACCGTAAATTCCCGTCCGAAAAAGTCATCGGGCGATAAGATCTGCACGCGCTCGCCTTCACGGAAGCGTCCCCGCATTTCGACGGAGATCCTTCCCCCTTCCGAGCCCGACACGATCCCGACAAAGTCATACGCTCCCGACGTCTGCGAACTTAAGGGAGACTGGCAATTCCCGCCGCCGTTGAGCTCATACGCCGTCGTATATTCCCTGTGAGCGCTTGCAAGGAGCTCCCCGCTGAGCGCATCGGTATATCCCCCGTCCATGATCCTGCGATAGGCATTGACGACGGTCGCGAGATAAAATTCCCCCTTCATCCTCCCCTCGATCTTAAAGGAGCATACCCCCGCGGCGGCGAGTTCCTTCAGGTATGCGCTCATGTTGAGGTCTTTGCTGTTCATGACATATGCGCCCTTGCCGTCCTCTTCGACGTCATAGAAGTCCCGTGAGGAGCCCTCGTCCGTCTGAACGCGGTAAGCTCTTCTGCACGCCTGTACGCACTCGCCGCGGTTGGCGGGGCGGCCCTCCATATAGTCGGACATATAACATCTGCCGCTATAGGAGATACACATCGCCCCGTGGACGAACGCCTCGAGCTCGATTTCGGGCACGGCGGCATGGATCTCGGCGATCTCGGGGACGGAAAGCTCTCTCGCGAGGACGACGCGGCTCGCCCCCTGTTCCTTCCAGAACCGTACCGACATCGCATTCATTGTATTCGCCTGTGTAGAGATATGGACGGGCAGGGTCGGGGCGGTCTGTTTGCATAGAGCCAGAACCCCCGCGTCGGAGATGAGGACGCCGTCCGCGCCGAGCGCTTCCAGCATACGGAAATATGCCCCGAGCCCGTCAAGATCTGCATTCCGTGCAAAGATGTTGGCGGCGACGTACACCTTCTTCCCGCGTGCATGGGCGAAAGATATGCCCTCGCCGAGCTCCTCCTCCGAGAAGTTCTCCGCAAAAGTACGCAGGGAAAAGGCTTTTCCGCCGAGATAGACGGCGTCTGCGCCGTAAAATATGGCAAGTTTGAGTTTTTTGAGGTTGCCCGCAGGGGCAAGCAATTCACAGTTTTTCATGACAATTTTTCGGAGACTGCGAGTCCCTCGCCGATCTCGAGGATCTCCGTCTTCAGATCGGGATCGTTTTGGAGCGCAGCGAGGTACTCCCTGATGTGTTCTATGAGCATTCTGCGCTTCTTGGGCGGTTCGCCGCGTACCCACCCGAAGAGCAGGACGTCGTCCGACAGAAGATACCCCCCGCGCCGCAGCAGACGCTTGCAATCGGGGAGATATTTCAGATATTGCGCCTTGGGGCCGTCGAGAAAGATGAGATCGTACTCCCCGCCGAGCAGAGGAAGGATCTCCCCCGCGTCCCCTTCCATGAGAGAGATCTGCTCCCCCATGCCGAAGAGGGCGATATTCTCCCTTGCACGGGCAGCACGGGCGGGATCCTTCTCGACCGCCGTCACCGCCGCCCCCGAAGAGACGGCAAGCGCGATGGAGGTAAGACACTCCGCCGCGCCGATCTCAAGATATCTTTTTACGCCCGTCTCCGCCGCGAGACGGAGGAGTTCCCAAAGCGTCTCGTCCGCACAGGCGGGATCTCTCCCCTCTTTTGCCCTCTCCCGAAGTTCCAGAAGACGGGGCGGAAGGGTCACCATTGCCCGTTCCCCTCGGCGGCCCGTTTCTCATAGATGCGCCCGAGCACTCTGCCGAGCACGGGGAAGGGCGATTCGACCGCGGCCTTCGGGAGCGGTTCGTCGTTGTTCGTGCCGAAGACGCGCTGAAAGACCGCCGTCAGGACCTCGATCTGTTCCTTGTAAATCTCGGCGTGGGCGCATTGGGTGCGGAATTCTTCATATTCGGTACGCGCCGTCTGCACATCGCCCTCGTCGAGCTTGATGAGGATGTAATAATACGCCGTCATATACTTCCAGCCCGCGCCGCCGCCGTGGCGGAGGCTGTCGATGTACCGTTTTGCGGTGGGCAGATCGTCAAGCGCCATGCTCGCACGGATGTAGCGTGTGAGGGCGACCATACGGATGAGGAAGAAAAAGGGGCTCTTCATCTTCTTTTCGATGAGTGCGCGCTCTTCTTCGTACCGCTTCTCCTCGCACAGCTTGCCGCATTTCAGGTTGAGATTGTCCTGTATGACGAGCTTTGCGAGAAGGCAGGCCGCAGACACGGCAAAGATCAGCAAAAAGATGCCGCATACGATGTAAGCCGATTCATTCCGCACGGCAAGGACCCATATGCCGAAAGCGAGGAAGACCGCCGCACAGACGGACAGACCGATATAGGCAAACAGATTCCGTTTCATACGTTCCCCCCTTATCCCTCTTATACTTCCTGAACGACGACGACGATCATCGGCGATTGTTTGCTCTTCTTGAAGATATAATTGCGGACGGCGCGGCGCACGGCGTTCTCCATTTCTGCAGTCCCCGCGCTGTCGGGGACCGTGCCCGCCGCCTTCATGACGACCCCCTTGAGCTCACGGAGATAATTCTTTTCATCCGTGAATAAAAATCCCCTGCTCGTGATGGAGGGTTCCCCCAAGACGGAGCCGTCCGAGAGGCACAGCCCGATGATGAAAACGCCCTCGGCGGAGATGTGGAGCCTGTCCTTGAGCGCCTCGCTCGTGCCGTAGTCCTCAAATCCGCTCCCGTCGATGAGGCGGGACCCCGCGGGGAAGCTCTCCCCCTGTCTGAGGGTGTCCTCGGTGAGCTCCGCGCAGACGCCGATGTCGGGGATGAACGTGCATTCGGGACGCATTCCCATCTCCTGTGCGAGGAGGATATGGCGCTTCAGGTGCCTGTATTCCCCATGCACGGGGATGAAAAATTTGGGTTTGAGAAGGGAGTGCATGATCTTATGCTCCTCCTGACAGGCGTGCCCCGAGACGTGGATCTTTTCGAGGCTCTCATACACGACGTTCGCCCCCCTCTTATAGAGGTTATTGATGACACGGTAGATCATGCGCTCGTTGCCGGGGATGGGGCTCGCGGAGATGATGACGGTATCGTTGGCGCCGATGTTCACTTCCCTGAATTCCCCGTCCGCCATACGGGTGAGCGCGGACATGGGCTCCCCCTGTGAACCCGTCGAGACGATGACGATCTCGCGGTCGAAGAAGTTCTTGGCCTTCTCCACGTCCACGAGCACGCCCTCGGGAATGGAGAGCTCGCCGATCTTGGTCGCCGCCTCCACGACGCTGAGCATACTGCGTCCCGACAGGGCAACTTTACGCCTGAATTTGACGGCGATATCCACGATCTGCTGCAATCTGTGCACGTTGGAGGCAAAGGTCGCGATGATGATCCGCCTGTCGGCATTCTCGGCAAACAGGTGCTCGAGCGTCGTCCCGACGACCTTCTCGCTCATGGTGAACCCGGGGCGTTCGATGTTCGTGGACTCCCCGAGATAGAGGAGCACGCCCTTCTTGCCGTATTCGGCGATCTCCCCGAGGTCGACGGGCTTCCCCGCGACGGGGGTGAGATCGATCTTGAAGTCCCCGCTGTGGAAGACGATGCCGTACGGCGTCTCGATGGCAAGCGCCAGCGCCCCCGCGATGGAGTGGTTGACATTGACGAAGTTGACGTTGAATACCCCCGCTTTCACGCTCTCTTTGGGGTTGACGATGTGCTCGGAGACGTTCCCGAGCCTGTGCTCGCGGAGCTTGTTGTCGACGAGCGCGAGGGTGAGTTTGGTCCCGTAGACATGAACCGTGGGGATCTCTTTGAGAAGATACGGCACGCCGCCGATGTGGTCCTCGTGCCCGTGGGTCAAAAAGAGACCGCGGATCTTGGCCCTGTTCTTGACGAGATAGGTGATATCGGGGAAGACGAGATCGATCCCGGGCATCTCCTCGGTGGGGAAGATGATCCCCGCGTCGATGATGATGATATCGTTCCCGTACTCGAGCGCGGTCATGTTCTTGCCGATCTCGCCGACGCCGCCGAAGAAGAGCACCTTCAAAGGCTTCTTTTTCTTGGTCCTCTCCGTCTTTTTGGGCGCGGGCTCGGTTTTGTTGGGGGCGGGCTCTGCCGTCTTCACCGCCTTTGCACGGGGCTTGCTCCCCTTCACGGGGGCGGGCTGAGGTTTTTTTGCCGCGGGGAGATCGGTGCGCTCGAGACGGGTCCCCTTCCCCTTGGCGGAAGATTTTCTGCGCGGTTTGAAACCCGCCTCGGCGAACGCCTCCTTGGTACGGAGCTCGCCCGTCGTCTTCGCCCCTTCCGCGGGCGCGGGTTTCTTTTCTTTTTGCTGTTCGCGTGTGAACGCCTCGATCCCGTTCAGGATCGCAAGTTCAATGGCGTCTGATTTCCTTTGGTCGTTCTTTTTTTTCAAATGATACTCCTTATTTGTTTCGCTCGATTTGTTTTTTCGTCCGCGCTCCTTCGGGCGCGTGCTCCAAAACAAATGCGAGCGAGGAATGTTACCCTCTGGGATATTGCGTTGCGGCTCGACATCGCTCTCCCCAACATTATGGCTCCCGTAGGGTGCCAAATTGAGTCGCCCACGGCGGAAGTGAATTCCGCCTAAGGCACGTTATTTTAGAACTTCGAACGATTTCTTTGCTCCGCCCCGCGAACGCGCGCCGCGGACGCGCCCCCCGCGTCATTCTGAGAGAATGGGTCGTACGTAGTCCGAAGAGTAATTCCCGAAGAATCTCGCGGGGCTACGCAAATAAATACGTTCGAGGAATGTTACCCTCTGGGATATTGAGCCATCGTCGCGGTCGCTCTCCCCGACATTAAGCCGAAGGGGTTCGGCAAATTGAGTGCGCTTAGGCAGGGCAACCCTGCCACGCGCCATTGATTGGAACGTTGCCCACCTCAGTCTCGCTTCGCTCGACAGCTCCTCCTTGGGAGGAGCCAAGACAACCCCCACCTGACGCGGCTATGCCGCGCCACCCGCCCCCAAAGGGGGCAGGCAAGGGAGCGGCGCTCGATCGTAAAAAGAGAGCCGTGGATGCGGCTCTCTTTTGTGTTCAGATCAAAAATCCATATCCGATTTGTCGACGATCGCCGTCTTGATGAGCCCTTCCGCGAGCAACTCCTCGTCCGTGCGGAAGAAGTACTGCGCCGCGTAATCGACCCGTTCGCGGTCCTCTTTGACCGCCCCGTTGCGCTCCATCAGAAGGTCTATGAGCCTGATCACCTTCTTGACCGCCGCCGCACTCTTGACTTTGACCATCATCGGCGTGAGTTCGTACATCTTGGTGTCCCCCGCAAACTTCTGGTGATACACCGTCTCGGGGAACTCATCGGGATTGAGAGCGAGATACACGCAGAGCGTTCTGCCGCGCATCGCAATCTTGATGATCGAATCGTTCCCGATGAAGAATCTGTCATTCGTCCAGTTGATCTGCGAACGTACCTTCCCGTAGCAGAGAATGGCGTTCTTGAGGTCGGAATAGTACTCCTTGACTTCCTCCTCGCTGCCGATGATCTTTGCGACAAAGCTGCGCTTATACCGAACCATCTTGCTCTCGTCCTCCACGACGGGCACGACGACGGGCGCGGGCTTAGGGGCAACAGGCTTTGGTTCGGGCTTTACGGCCTCGGGGGCAATCTCCTCTGCGACCTCCTCGGGCTCTGCGGCGGGCTCCTCGGGCTCCGCATCGCTCATGAGCCTTTCGAGATCGACGGCGTCCCCGCGCAGAAGCTCGGCAACGCGCACGGCGATCGCCTCGACGGCTTCGTCCGTGAGTCTGAACGTCTTATCGTCGAGGAAGACGGAGAGCCTCTCCGCAATGGGCGTATAATCCGCGAGCGGGATCGCCTCGGCGATGTGGGATGCGATCATATCGTCCTGCTGCAGGATGGCGACGATCTTCTCCGCAATCCCCTCCGCGTCGGGAGTGGGAAGCGCCGCAATGACTTTGTCGACGATGGCGTCGTAATCGGTCTCGGGAAGCATCCCTGCGATCTTCTCGGCGAGAATGTCGTATGCAAAATTCTCCTCTGCGGGCAGTGCAATCTCCCCCGCAGTCTCTTCCGTCTCTTCCGTCTCCACGGGTTCGGCGGGTTCGGCGGATTCCTCTGCTCCCTCCGCTACGACCTCTTCGGCCGTCTCCTCGCCTGCAACGGTTTCGGCGGGTTCGGCCTCCTCGCTTGCAGCGGGCGTCTCGGGGACTTCCTCCGCCGCTGCGGAGACAGGCGCGATGCACGCCGCGACCTTTTGTGCGAGAAGGTCGTAATCGATCTCGACGGGCGGGGGCATGAGCGCCTGCAAGCTGTCATGAATGCGGCTGTCGATGGAGGAAATGAGCCGCTCCTCGAGCTCCTTGAGGGCCTCACGGGCCTGTGCCTGCTCGTTCTGGAATGCCTCGTGGAGATCCGCGAGCGCCGCTCTCGTGTCCGCAACGGCGGATTTGATGTCCTGCCGCTCTTCGCTTGCAAAGTCGTTGATCGCGCTGTTCTGCTGGGCGAGGTACTGGAGCTCGCTCAGGATCTTCTCCATCCCCGTCTTGACTTCGGAAGTGAGCGTATCGTAGACGTAAGTCTGCTGTGCAGATCCGAACTGCAATTCCTTGCTGACTGCCTGACGGATCTCTTCCATCTTGGCGGTTAGATTGACGTACATTCCCTGCAGGATGCGCGACTGCTTGTCGCCGTTTTTCATGTCTTCCATGCTCACCTCACGAATTTTTCCTATAACGGAACATATTCTATTCTACACCAAATATGTCCAAAAGTAAATATATTTCCCAAACTTTTTCCCGCAAAGCGACAAGATTTTTGCGATTTTTTTGGATTTTTCTCCGCTCCGCCCCCTTTCTCGGGCAAAAATGCCCCTACCATGTCCGAAACGTCCCCTTCGGTAAGCAAAAAATTTCCCCCCTTTACAGCGTTTTGTGTCTGAGCTGCTCCCCCTCCACTCTCGTCTTGTTATAGATGACTCCCGCCGTGAAGACGATCATCATCCAGTACAGCCACAGCAGGAAGACGATGACGACGGTGAGCGCCCCGTACAGTTTTGCCTTATCCGTAAAATGCAGATAGACGGAGAACGCCGCCGATGCTAAGAGCCACGCGATCGCGGTATAGAGGCTCCCCCGCGCCGTCTCCGAGGGACGGATCCGATAGGGACAGACGTAGTCGTTGAGCATCCATGCGGAGAAGAATCCGAGGGCGAAGAGAAGGGCGTAGAAGGCGGGATAGGAGATCCACGGGGAGAGCAGGCGGGAGGCGACGCTCGCCGCAAAGAGAAGCACGCCAGCGGCCGCAAAGAAGAGCAGGACGGCAAAGGTGATGAGGATGGCGGAGAGGCGTACCTTCCAGCCCTTTTTGATACGGCGATAGCGATAGATCATCTCCCCGCTCCGCCTGAGATGATAGAAAAACGCCGAGCTCGACCAGAGCGTCGTAAGCAAAAAGAGAACGCTCACCCCCTTTCCCGCCGCCGCGGCGCTGTCTCGGAGAAGTATGAGGATGTCCTCCGCCCAGCCGAAGAGGGAGAGTTCACTGAAGGAATAGGCGAGCGCGCTCCCCCC
>CANQLW010000049.1 GCA_947624805.1 uncultured Clostridia bacterium
ACGCGGGTAGAGACCCGCGTTCGGTCACCGTTCGCGCCTCTGATGCGCTCACTCATGTCGCAACGCGCCAAAGATTACCAATCTTTGGCAGAATGCGTTGCTCCACCCCGTAGGGGGTAGGCCTTACGCGCGGCGCGCGTCCGCGGGGCGGAGCAAAGAAATCGTTCGAAGCTATAAATAATGTGCCTTAGGCGGAATTGACTTCCGCCGTGGGCGACTCAATTTGGTACCCCACGGGAACCACAATGTCGGGGAGAGCGATGTCGAGCCGCAACTCAATATCCCAGAGGGTGACATTCCTCGAACGTATTTATTTGCGAGCAACACCCCTTCCGTCACGGCGGAGCCGTGACACCCACCCCTCAAGGGGTGGGCAAAGGGGGGGTGACGAGCAAAGAAATCGTTCGAAATAAGTGTTTTTCAGCTCTTTGTCTCTACTTTTGTATCGATCTCGGGGTCGAGGGAGAAGGGGATGGTGTCCTTCCATTCGGCGTACTTCTTGGGGGAGGAGCGGTAGAGGCTCTGCCTGAGTTCAAGAAGATCGCACTCCGATTCTCTGCAAATTTCCCACATCCGCTCGACATACCCCGTCAGGATCGTCTTGGCGCTCCCGAGCGTCTCCTCGGACGTGCGGTCACTGGAGACGTCGTCGATGGGGGCGGAGATGCCTCTGCAGCACAGCCGCACGGTCAGCGACAGGGAGAGTTTGACCTTCGGCGTATCCTTGACCTCGAGCGAGACGCCGCCGCTGTTTTCAAGTACGGTAAGGGTGACCGCTTTCCCCTCCTCTTCTGCATCGAACGTCCCCGCGAACACTTCCCCTTTGAGAAGGGAGAAGGCGAGCGTCTCATGTTCGGGGAGGAGCCCGACCATCCTGCCGTCACGGAAGAGCGCCGTCTCTTCGACGGTGTAGATCTTCTGCGGGTCGGACTGTTTCCCCGAGCCGCCCGAGGCCTCATTCCCGCCCGATTCCTGTGCTCCCTCCTGATCGATCATACGAAGGAAGGGCAGATACCCGCTCTTCGACACTCCATAGTAAGAGATCGTGAAATCCTTGAGGGTATTCGGCATCACTTTGCCCGATTTGACGGCGGCGTCCGAAAAAAGTTTCGTGATGGCGAGCGAGGAGGCGTCGTCGATCGCGCTCTGCGAGGAGAGCATCTCTCCCGCCTTCCCCTCACACACGGCCAGATAGCAGGAATCGGGCATATATTCATTCCTCAAAAAATAGTTGAGCCCCTCAAAGACGTCCCCCTGCGCCGCCTCCTCTCCGAAGAGGAGCAGGTTGCAGAACACGAGCTTGGGCACCCATCCCGTCTTGGAATAGAGCATGGTAATGCAGTCCGAGACGGTTTTTCCTTCCGTCTCGATCTCGACGCTCGACGTTCCCCCCGTCGTCCTGTCACTTCCCTTGGGGACGGCAATCTGTGACGTGAGCGCAAACCCCGTCTCCGTCTTATCGATCCCCGCGGCGAGGATGACCGCCGTCTTCTGGATATCCACGAGCCCGAAATCGTTGGAGAAGAAGGCAAACAGGATGACGGCAAGCAGGATCAGATAGAGTTTCATGGGGATGGTCTTGATGAATCTACGTGCTTGCATGGTTCCTCCTTAATAAGAGACACAGGGGCGGAAGGACGGCGCAGAAGACGGGGAAGATCCAGACGGCGGGGCCCGTCACGGCGTGCAGTACTTCTCCGAAACGGTTGTCGAGAAGGATCAGCAGGACAAAAAAGAGGAGATTGACCGCGACGGAAAGGATGGTCGCAAGGTGTCTGCGGCGTCCGAAGACCTGTAAGAAACAGTCGATCCCCGCCTGCAAAGGCAGTGCACACCAGAACGCCATGACGAGGGAGAGCGCGAAGATAAAGAGATAATCGATCCGCCCCAGCACGGTGATCCCCGAGAAATATTTGGAAGTCTTGGTGAAGGCGAAGAGTTCCTTCATCGCGAGTCCCCCGAAGACGGCATAGAAGACGGCGAGGAACAGCAGGGCGGCGAGCCCGCCCGCGAGATAGAAGAGGGCCCCTTTCCATGCCGTCCCTTTGCGGTAATCCACCCGCCCGAGGAGCATGAGGAGAAGGGCGCCGTCCATAAACCACGGCGCAGCCGTTGCAAGTCCCATGCCGAATCCGCCGATCCCGCCGCTCCCGACGGGCAGCAGCGCCCCGAAATCCGCCGCGCCGACGGAGAGGACGAGGATCCCCGCGATCCCTGCGATCGAGATCGGCCCGAGGAGATCCCACACTCTCCCCTGTGAGCCGAGCGGCTTTGCACATAGATAGGCGCAGAAGAGGAAGAAGGGGGCGAACGCGGCGAGCGAGGGAAGGGTATCGTAAAAGACGCTCTGCACGAGCAGCCTCTGCTCCAGCAGGGGCAGCAGTGCGGCGTAGAAGTAAAAGAGGGCGAGAATTCCCAAAAGAATGCCCGCGGCGACCCGCCCGAAGGCGTTTTCGAGAAGTGCATGGAGACTCTCCCGCCGCTTCATGAGGAGCAGGACACAGAAGACGGCGCCCGCTTCGATGAGATAACAGGCGAGCATGGGGAAGAGCAGATCGTTCTTTGCGTGCCCCGCGAGCAGGGCGGGCAGGATGATGATCTTGCCGACGGGCATCACGCAGGCGAGGAAAAAATACAGCTGTCTTGCAGAGATCTTGTTCATCCGAGCCTCCTCTTGTTCTTGCTCCCGAGCGTCTTGGGCCTCATCTTCAGGGAGCCGAGATCATATTTTACCATACTGTCCCGCAGGTCTCTTCCCACCATCGGCGCGAAGGGGGCGAGCAGGGGCGCGCCGAAGTTCTCCGTCGTCACGAGATAGAGCAGGATAAACGCCGTCGCGAGGATGATGCCGTAAGTTCCCACGCTCCCCGCGATAAGGAGCATGAGGAGACGCAATACGCTCGTCTGTTCGATGAGGTTTGGCACGGCATAGAGCCCGATGCCCGAGAAGGCGACGATGATGATCGCAGGCGTCGAGACAAACCCCGCCGAGACCGCCGTCTCCCCCAAGACGAGCGCCCCGACGACGGAGAGCGCCATTCCCACATATTTCGGCATACGGATGGACGCCTCGTTCAGAACCTCGAGCACGAAGAGCACGAGCAGCATTTCGAGGGAGGGGGAGAAAGGGATGTCTCGGATGCTCCCCGCGATCGTCAGGAGCAGTTTCACGGGGAAGAGCTGTAATTTGAAGAGCTGTGCCGAGACATAGAAGGCGGGCAGATAGATCGCGACGAGGAGAGACAGGAGCCGCAGGATCCGCGTGAATGTTGCACGGTAGGGCGGGACGAAGTAATCTTCGCTGGACTGGAAATCCTCGACGATGAGATAGGGGAGGGTGAGGGCGATGGGGGAGCCGTCCACGATGAGCCCCACACGTCCCTCGGCGATCTTTGCACAGAAGATGTCGGGCTTCTCGGTCGTCCCGATCTGCTTCACGAGGGAGTAGGGACGGGAAGCGAGGAAGTGGGTGAGATAGCTGGAGTCGGGGACGATGTCGATATCGATCTCCCCGAGCTTTTTTTTGACGTCTTTTACGGTCTTTTCGACGGAGGTCCCCTCGAGATAGCAGAGGGCGACGACGGTCTTGGAGCGCCGCCCGATCTCGATGTTCTCGATCCTGAGCTCTCCCGTTTTGAGACGGCGGCGGACGAGGGAGGTATTGGTCTTGACGTCCTCGATGAACCCTTCGCGGGGGCCTTTGACGGCGACGTCGGTGGAGGGTTCGGCGATCGCCCTCGTAAAGACTTTTTTGGTCCCGACGACGATGCCCTCGTCCATACCCTCGAAGAGGAGCACGGGGTTGCCCGCGAGGACTTCCTCGGCGAGTTTTCGGAGCTCTTTTGCGGTACGGACCTCGGAGAACGTCAGCTTGGTCTTGATCTCCTCCGCCGACGGTTTCCCCGTGTAGTGCAGGAGCGGCCGGACGACCTGTTCGCCCAAGAGCTGCTTGTCGGTGACCGCATCCGCGTAGATGACGGTGAAGGCGAGCCCCTTTTCGGAGCTGAAATCAAAGGTGAGGATGTCCTCCGCGGGCAGTAACTTTTTGAGCGCCTCCGTGTCCTTTTTGAGACTTCCTGTGACGAATTTCATATAAGGAGTATGGTGGAGTCCGCTATTTTTATGCGTTTTCCCCATCTGTGCCCCTTGCCCGCCCCGCGCGCGTCCTACGGCCATCCTGCCCCGCGCGCGTCGCTTCTGCGTCATCCTGCCCCGCGCGCGTCGTACGGTCATCCTGAGGCGTAGCCGAAGGATCCCCTCAAACGCAGTCCGACCCTTGCCCACCCCTTGAGGGGTGGGTGTCTCGCCGCGTTGCGGCGAGACGGAAGGGGTGTTCTCTCGGTGTCCCTGTAGTGGAGCTGTCGAACGCAGTGTGACTGAGGTGGGCAATGTTCTAAATTAACGGCGCGTGGCAGGGTTACCCCCCACCCTACCCTCCCCCCGCAAGCGGGTGGAGGCACCATTTTACCCCCGCCCTCCCCCGCGAGCGCGCGGGCGCCGCCCCACCTCCGCCCTCCCCCTTTTTAAGGGGGAGGGGTAGGGGAGGGGGTTCGTTCTAAAATAATGTGCCTTAGGCGGAATTCACTTCCGCCGTGGGCGACCCAATTTGCCGAACCCCTTCGGCTTAATGTCGGGGAGAGCGACCGCGACGATGACTCAATATCCCAGAGGGTGACATTCCTCGAACGTATTTATTTGCGTAGCCCCGCGAGATTCTTCGCTTCGCTACTTCGCGGCAAAGCCGCTCGTGCCGCGCTTGGTGCAATAGAACGCGCGCGGGGCAGAATGACGCGAGGAGCGCGTCTACAGCGCGCATTCGCGGGGCGGAGCAAAGAAATCGTTCGAAAAAAATAAAAAAACCGTCCGCAGTTCCCCGCGGACGGAAAAAACGTCATGTCAGGTTGGATATGTACTCCGTGATGAGCAGGGCGGTCGCCTCGAGCTCTTCCTCCGAAAGGGGAGGATCGGCATACTCGGCAAGGATCTCCCTGACAAGTTGTGTGAGTTCCTCGTCGGGCTTGTCCTTTTCCGCTTCGATACGCTGGGCCGCTTCCGCGCGTCTGTTCTCGGGAATGCAGACGAGGAGGGGCAGAAGGGGATCCATCGTGAATTTCCCGCGCAGGAACTGCTCATAAAAGACATAGTAGAGGGTCGCCGCACTGCCGCATCCCAGTCCCGAGCTGAGGATGTCGAGCGCCTCCTGTGCCGTAAAGCAGAGCCCGCCCCGCGCGAGCAAGGCGTAGACCGCATATACAAGGATCCCGATCCCGAAGGGCAAAAAGACAAAGACTTTCTTGCTGACCGACTTCATGACCGTTTTTTTGAGGAGCGACGTCAGAAACGTCACTCCGAGCGCGAGTAGGAGAACGTCCACGCCGAAACGGCGCAACACCTCCGCGAACTGTATGATCGTCATCATGTGCCGTCCTTTCCCGCCGCACAACCATTGTAACACGGTTTTTGGCGGGATCGGGCGGTGACTGCCGTTTTTTTACCGCGGATCGATCTTGACGCTCCCGCAGAGCACTTCGGCGTAGGAGTACGAGGTCTTCCCGAGGAAATTTTTATCGTCGGGCTGCACCGTGAAGAGGGCGGGGTACACCCCCGAGAGCTGCCCCGTGTAACGGAGGATCTTGTTCCTGCCGAGGTCTACGGTGACGTCCACCTGCCGTTTGAGATAGTCCGCGACCGTCTTTTTGACGGCGGCAATATCGCTTCTTGGTTTGATCATATGACAATGATTGCCGAAAAACGTGCAAAATATACCCCTTTCGCCGCGCATAAGGCGGTTTTTCCGTGCATACAATGGAAGGAATCCATCGAGGGAGGCAAGTCATGAAGACGGAAACGCAGGTATTTCGCGGCTACGGAAAAAAGAAGGAGATCACCGCCCAGACGGCGGTGGAATGCCGCTTCGGCGGCGAGGCGGAGACAGTTCTCACCGTGCACGCCCATGCCGCGCTCACGGGCGCGGATGCGGGGAACGGCGAAGTCAGATATTACGGCAAAGTGCATTTCTCCATTGTCTATGAGGATGCCGAAAAGCGGATCTGCCGTGCGGAAAAGGGGGTAGAATGGACGGCGCAGGCCAAGGATGAGGATATCTATCCCGCCCTGACGGCAAAGGCATACCTCGCCGTTGAAAACGTCTCCGTGCGCAGGGAGGGGGCGAGCGTGTTCGTGACGGCGCTCCTCGGCTGCGATCTCGCCCTCTACGGCGAGGAGAGTTTCGAATATCTCTCGGGCGGTGATCTGATCTTAAAACATGAGAGCGTCAGGACGATCACGGCACATCTCATCGGCGGGGCGGCGGAGACGGAGGATGAGTTCGATACCGAACCCCTCGGCGATATCTTGCAGCACACGGAGACGGTCTGCGTCTCGGACGTCGTCTGTGAGACTGGGCTCGTCAAGGTCGAGGGGGAGGTGAGCCTCGGCGTGCTCGCCCTCAAGGGGGAGAATGCGCTCATGTCGTTCGAACGGCTGGTCCCGTTCACGATCGAGATCCCCTGTGAGAGCGCCGCGGTCGGGTCAAGCGCCGAGGTGCACGTCTCCGCCGTCAATACCGTCATCCATGCGGACGAGTCGGACGGGGGGTGCCGTATCAACGTGCAGTTCACGCTCACTGCCGAAGGCTGTGTGTATGAGGAGATCGAGCTCGACGGCGTAGCGGACGCCTTCTCCAAGGAATGCGAGACGGTTTTGAGCTATCATGAAGGGAGTTTTGAGGGCGCGGGCGAGGTCATCAAGGTGACGGAACGGGTCTCGGGCAAGGCGGCGCTCTCGGGGAAGGTGGATTTCTCGGATACCCTTCAGGCAGTCACATTGCAGCGTGCTGAGGCGGACCTGACGGCGGCGGAGGACGGACTTCGGGCGGAGGGCGTCGCGCTCGCGACACTGCTTGTGCGTTCTGCCGACGGGGAGTACAGAAGCATCGAGATGTCTCTCCCGTTCTCGGTGCCCGTCACGGCGGGCGGGAAGGTGAACGTCCTCGTCTGCGGAATGTCGGCGCGGCAAAAGCAGGAGGGGGAGATCGACGCCGAGGCGACGGTCAGGATCTATATCACCGAGAAAAAGAGATACGCCGTGAAACTCGTGCAGGGCGCAGAGGCGGGGGAGGCGGTCAAGGAGAGCGACAGCGCGATCAGCGTCTATATCCCCCGTGCGGGCGACGGATTGTGGGAACTCTCCAAACGCCTGAGAAAATCCCCCGAGGAAGTCACGGCGAGCAACCCCGACATCGAATTCCCCGTCAAAGACGGCCAGAGAGTCATAATCTACCGCAAAAAAGTGATGTAAAAAAAGGTTTCGCTCGATTTGTTTTTTCGTCGCGCCTTGTAGGCGCGTGCTCAAAAACAAATGCGAGCGAGGAATGTTACCCTCTGGGATATGGAGTTGCGGCTCGACATCGCTCTCCCCGACATTGTGGCTCCCGTGGGGTGCCAAATGGGGGCGCCCACGGCGGAAGTCAATTCCGCCTAAGGCACATTATTTGGGACGACACCCCCTCAGTCCCTCGCTTTGCTCGGGACAGCTCCCCCCCAAGGGGGAGCTTTACCCCATCCCTCGGGAGGGGGGTAGGGGGCGGGGATAATGTCCACCGCATTCTTGCTTCCCCTCTTAGGGGAAGTGGCGAACGAAGTGAGCCAAAGGGGTTCAAAACCCCTCAGTCGTACAAAGCCGTATAAAATAACGCCCCCGCGGTAGCGGGGGCCGGTTTGTCTTATCCCAAAAGCTGGGAGAACGCTTACATCTTGCTGTAACCGTAGGAGTTGATGAGGGCGTCGATCTTCACGCCTTTTTTGCAGAGCGGGCAGTCGCTCGCCTTGAAAGAGCTGTATTCGGGGAGATCCTCTGCGCCGACGAGCCGTACGACGGGCACACCGGGGATCTCAAACTTTCCGCCGAACACCGTCGCGACGCCCGCGGGGTCTCCGCCATAATAACGGATGCCGCGCACGGCGTTCATCGCCGTAATGCCCGTCGTCGCCGTTGCGGCGAGGATGAGCACTTTTCTGCTCTTGACATAGGGAATGACGTTGTCTCTCAAAAGCAACAATCCGTCCGCCGTGATCTCGGGGGAGATGACGGCGAGCTCCTGATTCATATTCAGTCCCGTAGAGGAAGAAAGCGCCTCCGCCATGAATGCGCCCACCATCTTCATGCGTTCGAGAGTGATGATGGTATCGATCTGGACGTTGGAGAAACTCTCCGCGAACAGCTTTGCCGCCGCCTTTGCCGCGCTCAGTTCCGTCTTGACGCGGGTCATGTCGATACAGCAGTTGACGTGGGAGTGCTGGGTCGCGAAGTGCCCCGGGATCACCCGAACGTTCACCTTATGATTGCGTTTTGCGTATAGATCGAATGCTCTTGTCTCCATAGGACAGCCTCCCCTTTGCTTTTTTCTCCTATTTTAATACAATTCATTCTGAATGTAAAGACCGAACGAAAAATTTTTTCTGCAAATCGGGCGGTTTTTTTGTAAAATCCGTTTGAATTGTCAAAAATCGCCTTATATATAGGTGAAAATCAGGCGGTAAGATATGAAAAAAGGACACGAGACAAAGACAGCGGAAGATCTTTCGGAGCAGGACGAAGCGCAAGAGGCGATTTCGGAGGAACTCCCCGAGAATGCAGCGGAGGAGACCGAGGCGCCCGCGGCGGAGACCGCAGAGCTTCAGAAACAGCTCGAGGCGGCACAGGCTGCGGCGGAGGATTATAAGCGGAAGTGGTATTCCGTAACGGCGGAATATGAGAATTACAGGAAACGCACGGCATCACAGAGTGCACAGCGGTACACCGAGGGCAGGGCGGACGTCGTGAAGGGACTCTTCCCGATCGCGGACAACCTCGACCGCGCGCTGTCGAGCTGTACGGACGAGGGGACGAAGAAGGGCATCCAGATGGTCGTCGCCGCGTTCGAAAAGCTCCTTTCGGAGGAGAAGATCACGGTCATCGACCCGCTCGGGCAACCCTTTGACGCCGAAAAGCACGAGGCGATCATGGCGGTCGACCCCGAGGAAGGGGAAGAGAGCGGCACGGTGAAGCAGGTGTACCTCAAGGGGTACGAGCAGAACGGCAAGGTGCTGCGGTTTGCACAGGTCGTCGTGGTGAAGTAAGGGGGTCCTGAACCCTATCCCCCGCTACGCGGGGACTTCCCCTGAGAGGGGAAGCAAGTGGGGCGGATGCCCCTTGGCGCCCCTTGTAGGGGAGCTGTCACGAAGTGACTGAGGGGTTTCAAAACAAATAGAAAACAATCAAGGAGAATATAAAAATGGCAAAAGTAATCGGTATTGATTTGGGTACAACAAACTCGTGTGTGGCGGTGATGGAGGGCGGCGAGCCCGTCGTCATCGCGAATGCGGAAGGGGCGCGGACGACTCCCTCCGTCGTGGCGTTCCAGAAGGACGGTTCCCGTGTCGTCGGGCAGGTCGCAAAGCGTCAGGCCGTTGCCAACCCCGACAAGACGGTCATCTCCATCAAGCGCAAGATGGGTTCCGACTATAAGGTCGCCATCGACGAGAAGAGCTATTCCCCGCAGGAGATCTCCGCAATGATCCTTTCAAAGCTCAAGGCGGACGCAGAGGCGTACCTCGGCTGTAAGGTCACGGACGCCGTCATCACCTGCCCCGCATACTTCACCGACGCACAGCGTCAGGCGACCAAGGACGCGGGCAAGATCGCGGGCCTCAACGTGCTCCGTATCATCAACGAGCCCACGGCGGCGGCGCTTTCTTACGGCCTCGATAAGGAAAAAGAAAACAGCAAGGTCATGATCTATGACCTCGGCGGCGGCACCTTTGATGTCTCCATTCTCGAGATCTCGGACGGCGTCTTCGAAGTGCTCGCGACGAACGGCAACAATATGCTCGGCGGCGACGACTTCGATAAGCGTCTCATGGACTATATGGTCGAGGAATTCAAAAAGAGTCACGGCGTGGACCTCTCCAAGGATAAGATGGCGATGCAGCGGCTCAAAGAGGCGGCGGAGAAGGCGAAGATCGAGCTTTCGGGCATGACTTCAACTTCCATCTCCTTGCCCTTCATCTCCATGACGGAATCGGGTCCCGCCCACCTCGAGCTCGACATCACCCGCCAGAAGTTCGAAGCGCTCATCGCCGATCTCATCGAAAAGACGGCTGAGCCCATGCGCCTCGCCATGAAGGACGCGGGACTTTCTTACAGCGACATCGACAAGGTCATCCTCGTCGGCGGCTCCACCCGTGTGCCCGCGGTCGTCGCAAAGGTCAAGGAGATCACGGGGAAGGAGCCCTTCAAGGGGATCAATCCCGATGAATGCGTCGCGGTCGGCGCTGCCATTCAGGGCGGCGTGCTGACGGGCGAAGTCAAGGACGTGCTCCTTCTCGACGTCATGCCGCTCTCGCTCGGCATCGAGACCCTCGGCGGCGTGTTCACCCGCCTCATCGACAGAAATACGACCATTCCCGTCAAGAAATCGCAGGTCTTCTCGACGGCGGCGGATAACCAGACGAGTGTGGAGATCCACATCCTGCAGGGCGAGCGTGAGTTCTGCCGCGACAACAAGACGATGGGCCGCTTTACCCTCACGGGCATTGCACCCGCGCCCCGCGGCATCCCGCAGATCGAGGTCACGTTCGACGTCGACGCCAACGGCATCGTGCACGTCGAGGCAAAGGATCTCGGCACGGGCAAGTCTACCGACATCACGATCACCTCTTCGACCAATCTCTCCGAGGACGAGATCAACAAGGCGGTGAAGGAAGCCGAGCAGTACGCCGAAGAGGACAAGAAGAGAAAGCAGAAAGTCGATGCAAAGAACAAGCTCGACGGGCTCGTCTTCTCGGTGGAGCAGACCATGCGCGACGCCGGCGACAAGCTCTCCGAAGAGGA
>CANQLW010000050.1 GCA_947624805.1 uncultured Clostridia bacterium
ATGCTCTTAAAGGACAGCCGTAACGGAGCATTCTCCGCAGTGATCGCAACCGCCGCGGATCGCATAGACCGCAATGCGGAAATCTTTCGGCGCGTCATAATGGAATTGCAGGAAAACGGCGTCAAGGTGTATTTCGCAGACGGTACGAACACCACGGAATACGTCGCTTTCCTCAAGAATTTCAGCGGCATCGACAAAAAGCTCCGTAACTTAATAGGAGAATGAACATGAAATATGCGGCTTTTTACGGTAGATTTTCCTGCGAGAAACAGAATGAACAGTCTATCGACGGGCAACTGCGCGTATGCGAACAATACGCCGCGCAAAACGGCTTGACTATCGTGGAAACTTACATAGACCGCGCCACAACGGGGACGAACGACAACCGCCCCGCATTCCGTCAAATGCTGGCGGACTGCGCCAAACCCGTGGTATGGGACGTGGTACTCGTCTATGCGCTCGACCGTTTTGGACGCAATTCGGTTGAGATAGCTGTCAACAAACAGAAGCTGAAAAAGCACAAGAAAATTCTGATCTCCGCCACACAACGGACATCGGAAAATTTGGACGGCACCAAAAATCTCGACGGCATTCTTTTGGAAAACGTCTATATCGGGCTTGCGGAATACTATTCGGCGGAGCTTTCCCAAAAGACGATGCGCGGCATGAAAGAGAACAGGCTCAAAGGCTTATTCTGCGGCGGCGCAATTCCATACGGGTATAAGGTAGTCGATAAACGCATCCAGATCAATGAGGAAGAGGCTGAGGTCGTCCGCTATATCTTTCGGGAATATGCGTCGGGCAAGTTCGCCAAAGACATCATTCGGGAGCTTACAGAGCGCGGAATCCTTCGCCGGGGGAAGCCTTTCGCCATGCAATCTTTTTACAATATGTTACGGTACGAATACTATATCGGCATCTACCGTCACAACGATGAAGTCTACACGAACACCTACCCACCTATCGTTTCCAAAGAAATCTTTAAGCAGGTCGGCGAGATCCTGTCTCGGAACAAACACGGGTCGCACAATCAAGGCGTTTCCTTCCTGCTACGCGAAAAACTTTTTTGCGGCTTATGCGGACAAAGAATGTATGGGGAAAGCGGAACATCGAAAAGCGGAAAAGTGATGTACTACTACAAATGCTCGACAAAAAAACACGGCTTTCCCTGCGACAATATCATTCCGCAAAAGGAAGCCATTGAAAAAATGGTACTTGACAGAACCGTTGAAGTATTGGGCGACCGCAAAAATCTCGCTTTGATCGCGGACGCCGTTATGACCGTACATGAACAACGGCAACATGATGATACCGTCATGACGCTGTTGATGCGGGAACGCGACGAGATACAGACCGCGCTCGATAACGTGATGAAAGCGATCGAAAGCGGCATCTGGACGGCGACGACAAAATCACGCATGGAAGAGCTGGAGCTTCGACGGGAGGAAATCAAGCAAAAAATTCTGACTGAGGAAAACAAGGAACGGACACGACTGACGCGGGAAGAGGTTATAGAATACCTGTATCATGCGACCCGCAAAGAACCCGCCTTGCTCATCAATCTGTTGATCGAGAAGATATTGCTTTTCCCCGATCGAATCGAGATTTACTATAAATACACCCAATTTCCCCCAAAGTCACCCCAAACAGACCACAACACAGCCCTATCTATACCTTGTTCGAGCGCGTCCAAGTCGCGGTCACCACCGAAAAATGCTCACTCTTTTGAGTGAGCATTTTTCATGATGGAAATCGATGGGCAATCAGGGCGGAGTGTAACAAACCCCCGCTCGGGAGAGCGGGGGCGTATGAGCATTTTGTAAGCGGCGGGCGGATGGAATGAACGCCGCTCTTATTTCCGCTTGGTCGTTAATTTGATCGCTTTGCCGCCCGTCAGCACGATCATCTTCACCGCGTCGACGGAAAACTCGGGCATCTTCACGATCAAAGGCTTATTCAGAACGCCGCGGGCAAGCACCTTCACATGATTCACGGAGCTGTCGATGAGTTTCTTCTCTTTCAGCGCTCTCAATGTGACCGTCTCATTTGCCTCAAAGTAGTCCGAGAGCGTATCGATATTGATGATCCCTTTGGGTCTTGACAATACCGTCTCCTCGGCCTCCTCGATAAAAGATACCGCGATCTCATCGGAGAGCAGATCCTCGGCCTCCGCTGCGGACACCTGCTCATGTGTTTCAAACTCTGCACGCACGGGGCGATCCGCCTCTTTCGGCATCTCCCCTTCCCTGATGATCAGTTTGATGAGTCCGCGCTCCAAAAGGTTCTTTGTCGTATCGTAAGGATAATCGGACGGCTTGACGCGTTCCGCATAATCCTCTGAACGCGTCACCCCCGCTTGTTGCAGCAGAAGCCCGATCAACTCCTTTCCGTACTTGACCCCCCGCTGTGACTTAATCTTCATCCGAAGGGGCACCGCTTCGTATCTTTTCATGGCCGACTCGTCTGTCACGAAATACTTGCTGTCCGCAAAATCGGCGGGGTCCAGTGCAAGGTACAGATACAGCGTCTTCCCGCGGATGGAAAATTTCGCTATGGCCTTCCTGCCCGTATAGAAGGAAGAATTTGCCCAGGAAATACGGTTACGGACCTTATCATAGGAGAAAAGCTCGTTTGCAAGGTCGGCATAGTACTGCTTTGTTTCATCGGAGGATTGCATGAGCTTGGCCGTGAACGACCTGTCATATCTCGCCCGAACCGGCTTCGTGCCGATCATCGGCAGGATGATCTCCTCCCCGTCTTCCTCCTCAGAAATTTCCTCCGAAATCTCCTCCGAGACTTCCTCTACGGGTTCCTCCTCTGCAGGCTCCTCGGCGGGTTCCTCCTCGGGGGGTTCCGCTTCCGTCGGCCCCTCAGCGGCCGAATGCTTATCGGGCTTCCGTGTATAGAGTGCATACAGATAAAATCCTGCAAGGACGCAGATCAGGATCAGTCCGACAGAGCATAAATACTGTGTTCCGACCGCCAGAAGGCCGAGCACAAATGCACGCATCATATGCATCTACCTCCTGTTACGATTTCTTTCTCTTGATGACCTTGACGATGAGGACCACGAACATGATCACCGCAACGCCGCCGAGGACGGAATTGACGATCGTATAAGTACGTTCCGTCTTCTCATTGTCCTGCTGCAGGGAGTCATGTTTGCCCTCTACCTGCCTGATGCCCTCCCAGAGCGCCTCATCCGCCGCCTTATAAGCGGAGTCGAGCGCGGCGATGCTCTCCGCGAGCGCGCTGTCCTGCGCCTTCAGGCTCGCGATATCGCTGTTGATGAGCACGTCTGCAGCTTTGTATGCCGCATTCATCTCCTCGACTTTCTCCTCAAGATCCGTCGAGCCGCCCGCGATCGCCGCCCGAAGCTCTCCGACTGCCTTGTCAAGGTTATCCTGAACCTGCTTGATGGCCGCCCGAAGCGCGTCGTCCGCCGTCGTCATCGCGCCCTGAAGATCGCCGATCTTCCCCTCTAACGTCTCATCCGCCTGTGTGAGCTCGGATTTGAGGAGCGCGTCTGCGTTCTTGTATGCCGTATCGAGCCCCGAGACCTTGTTCTCGATATCCGTCTCGTTCGCCTCGATCGCCGCCTGAAGCTCTCCGACCGCCTTATCAAGATTGCCTTGGACCTCTTCCACGGACGCCCGAAGCGCGTCGTCCGCCGTCGTCATTGCGCTTTGAAGATTGCCGATCTTGCCCTCTAACGCCTGTGTGAGTTCGGATTTGAGGAGCGTGTCTGCGTTCCCGTATGCCGTTTCGAGCTCCGAGAGCTTTTGTTCGACATTTGTTTGATTATTTTCGATCGCCGCCCGAAGCTCTTCGACTGCCTTGTCAAGGTTGCCTTGGACCTCTTCCACGGACGCCCGCAGCGCGTCGTCGGCTTCTGTCAGCGCCTGTTGCAGCGCCTCTTTCGTCTGTTTTAGTTCGGATTTGAGGAACGTGTCAGCGGTCTTGTATGCCGCGTCGAGATCGGAGACCTTTTTCTCGATATCCTTCTCATTCGCTTCGATCGCCGCCCGAAGCTCCTCGGCCGCCCTGTCAAGGTTGTCTTGGACCTTCTG
This sequence comes from uncultured Clostridia bacterium, assembly GCA_947624805.1. Classification (GTDB taxonomy): domain Bacteria; phylum Bacillota; class Clostridia; order Christensenellales; family Borkfalkiaceae; genus Gallimonas. Next base: position 4,071 of record CANQLW010000050.1, read on the forward strand.
AACGGAAGCCTGAAGCGCCTCGTCTGCCGATGTCATCGCGCCCTCGAGCGCCGTGATCCTCGCGTCGAGCTTCCCGTCCGCCTCCGTCAGTTCGGATTTGAGGAGGGTGTCCGCGTTTTTGTATGCCGTCTCGAGCTCCGATAGCCTTTGCTCGACATTTGTCTGATTGTTATCGATCGCCGTCTGAAGATTCCCGACCGCCTTGTCAAGGTTATCCTGAACTTCCTTGATCGCCGCCCGAAGGGAAGTTTCCGTTGCACTCAGCGCCGATTCGAGCGTTGCAATGCTCTTTGCAAGGGCGATGTCCTGCGTCTTCAATGCCTCGATATCGCTGCTGATGAGCGCGTCTGCGGCAAGGTAGGCAGATTCCACATCGTCGAGTCTCGACCCGACATCCGACCCGTTCGACTCGATCTCCTTTTGCAGGTCCTCGACTGCCTTTTCGAGGGCATCCTCGACCTGCTTGAGCGTCTCCTTGATCTGCTCATCCGCCGCACGGGCCGTAGAGCCGAGCGAGGCGATGGTCTGTTCGAGCAAGACGTCTTGCGCCTTCAACGCCGTGAGTTCATGGTAGATGAAGAGGTCTGCCGCCTCGTATGCCCCCTTCAGATCCGCGACGGTACTTTCAATATCATCTTTATTCGTCGCGATCGCTTCATTGAGCGCCTCGACCGCGTCGTCAAGATTTTGTTGGACTTTCTCGATCGCCGCCCGAAGCGCTTTGTCGGCGTCGTTGAGCGCCTGTGTCAGCGTATTGTCCGCATCGATCATCTTCGATTCGAGCAAGGAGACGGCGTTCTTGTATGCCGCATCGAGGTCGGCGACCTTTTGCTCGATATCCTTCTCATTGTCATCGATCGTCTTTTGAAGATTCTTGGTCGTCTGCTCGAGCTTTTGGCTGAGGGTATCGATTTCCTCCTGCAGATGATCGTCTGCTTCCTGCATTGCCTGTTGCAGGCTGGAAATGCGCTGCGAGAGGACGCCGTCTTCCGTCTGCAGGTCGGCGATCCGTCCGTAGATGATATTGTCCGCCGCCTCGTAGGCCGCTTCCAAAGCCTTGATCTCCTGATCGAGGGTGTCCTTATTTTCGGCGATCGCCTTCTGAAGGCTCTCGACCGCCTTGTCGAGCTTGGACTCGACCCTCTGGATTGCAGCGTCCAGCGAGGATTGTGCCTCCAGCAGTTTCCTATTCAGACTCTCGTCAAGATCCCTGATGAGACCCGCGAGACGGGTATCTTCCGCCTGAAACTCCGCTCGGAGGAGCGTATCTGCTGCCGCGTAATCCGCCTCTAACCGCGTCACGTTCCTTTGGAGATCTGCGATGTCCGCCTCGTCATGGTCGATCGCGGCGCGAAGGTTATTGATATCGCTGTTGAGCCGACGTTCGAGCGAATCGATCGTATCTTGGATCGCTTGGTCGGCCGCTTCCAATGTGGTTTTCAGCCCATTGATCTTGCCCTCGAGCGCGGCATAGTTCCCTTCAATTTGCCCCTTGAGTTGCCCCTCGAGGAGTTTATCCGCAGCCTCATAGGCCGCCGTCAGACGGGTAATCGCCGCCTCTAAGTCATCCGAGAGAGTCGTTTGCGTATCATTGAGCGCCGAATAAAGGCTGTTCGTCGAACTCTCAAGTTGTTGCTGGACGTCGTTGATGTTGTCCTCGATCGTCTCGGGCGTGGGGATCCAGTAGGCATGGAGTTCAAGCGCGAGATCCGTGCCGTGCCAAGGGCCTGCGGCGTCTTCCACGGGGCACATATTCTCGTCGAAGAACTTGGTCCCTTCGCCCTCTGCATTCGTATAGTACCCGCCGAAGGTATAGCCGAGCCGCACGGGCGCCATGATCCCGCTCGTCGGGAGCGAAGCGCCGTATTCGATGACATAGCTTGCGCTTCCGCCGCCGCCCCCTTCCGCGTTGAAGGTGATCGTCGTCTTGAGGGCTTCCCAGACCGCATAGAGCGTCACCTTGCCATCGGGAGCGGGGGTCAGGTTGATGACCTCGGCGCAATCCTCAAAGACAGCGGTCCCGCCCTTCGTCAGCGCCCAGCCGACAAAGACGAATCCTTCCCGCTCAAAGGCATTTTCGTCAAGCGCCTTCGCCGTGCCGTAGGTGAACCCGCTCTCCGTCATGGAGCCCGTAACGTTTTCCGCGTCCGCCGAATAGGTGACTGTGTATGTATTCGCCTTCCAGACCGCGTAGAGCGTCACGTCCTCGCCCGAGAAGGTAAGCGCCCCGCCCGCCGTGTAATCGGCAGATGTTGCATCTTTGCTCTTCGCCCAGCCTTGGAACGCATAGCCCGCACGCGTGGGGGTATTGGAAGAAACCGTCGCCCCTGCGCCGCTGGTATAAAATTGCCTGTCGGTCGGGGCATTCTCGCCGCCGTTCGCCGAGTAGAGAAGGACGAGCGACGAGCCGTCCGCAACGACAACATAGACGTCTTCCGTGACTTTGGCCTTATAATTCCCCGCTCTGTCGGGGGTGACGCGCGTGCCGTTCACATAGACCTTCGGCGACGCGCCCGAAACGGTGAAGCTGAGTTCCTCGCCGTAGGAATAGGCGTCATCCAGGCCCGAAATGCTGTAACCGTCCTTTGCGTTCTGCTCGACCGTAAACTGCTTCTGGTTCCAGACGGCGTAGAGCGTCGTATCAGCGTCGGGCATCTCAAAAGATGTGCCCTTTTTGTAGGCTGCAACTTCGGCATCATGGGTGAGCGCCCAGCCTGCGAAGGTGTAGCCCTCTCTCACGGGCTCCAGCTCCGTGACGGGGACCTCCGCCCCGATCGCGGGATAGGTGACCGCAACGGGATAGACGAAATCGCCGCCGTTCGGATCATAGGTGAGGGACGGGTTGTGCGTCCAGACCGCATACAGCGTCACGACGTCTTTGCCCATGGTGAAATCGCCTTCGGGCTGATATTCCGCCGTTGCGGCTTTATCGCTTGTTGCCCAGCCCGCGAAGGTGTAATCGTCCCGCTCGGGCGTCTTGTCGGAGAGGGTGATTTTCTCCCCTTCGTGTGCCTCGGTCGAGGCGGGAGCGCCCGATCCGCCGTTGGCATCGAAGTAGAGCGCGTGCACCGGTTTTTCCTCCCAAGCAGCATACAGGACAACGACGCCGTCCTGCTCGCCCGTGAGCCCCGTCGGATAGACCTTGTCGGGGCTGTACATCTTCCAGTTCTGCTCGCCGTAGATGTTCCAGCCGATAAAATCGAAGTTTTCACGGTAGAGATCGAGCGATTCCGCCGTGGGGAGCTTGAGCTCTCCGTATGTGACCGTGATCTCCTTGATCCACGTCTCCTCATCATAGAGCACGATCTTATAGGTGATCGGCGACCAGTGGGCATAGAGCGTCACGCCGAGATCGGTGAGCGTCTTGCCCTCATAGGCATGACCCGCCGCGTCATAGTACTGCTCGCCGCCCTCTGCAGCGCTGAAATAGCCGAGGAAATTGTAGCCGTACCGATCGGGCAGAGCGGGGACGGACGGCAGAGTACTGTCAAAGATCGCCGTATCGATCGAGCCCGAGTTGCTCCCGCCCGTCGCATTCAGGGTGATCGTGTAGGTGTTCGCCTCCCAGACCGCGTAGAGGGTAATGGAGCCCCTGTCCGTCGGCACAAGCGTGCTCACATCCACTCCGTCACGGTATGTAACCGACTGCGAATCGCCCGCCGCCGTCGCCCAGCCTTGGAAGGTCCAGCCCCTCAGCGAATAGCCGTTCGTCGTGAGCGCGCTTGCCGTGTCATAGGTATGGGGGGAAGAATCCGTTGTCCCCTCGACCTCGCTGCTCGCATTCGAGGGTCTGTTCTCGGCATAGTTGACGGTATAAGTATTCGCCTTCCAGACGGCATAGAGTTGGATCGTGCCGCCGCTCTGCTCCGTCAGATTCCGAACCGAATATTGGTTGGTATAGACGACGTCCTCGCTCCCCGCGCTCGTCGCCCAGCCTTGGAAGGTCCAGCCCGTGAGGGTGAACTTGTTCTCCGAGAGGGCTTTTGCGGGGTCATCGTACGTGAAAGACTCCCGCGTCATACTTCCCTCTATGTTCGAACTTGCCCCCATGGGTTTATTGGCATCAAATTCGATCCCGTACTCATTTTGATGCCATACGGCATAGAGTGTGACGGTGTCTCCGTCATTGGCCGTCAGATTCTGTACCGGTTTTTCATCGGTGTGTTCAGGGGAGGAGCCGGTAGAAACTGTCGACCACCCTTGGAAGGTCCAACCCTTCAGCGTAAATTGATTTCTCGGCAGAGCGATATTGCCGTCATCGTAGACGCGCGAGACATCGCCCATGCTCCCCGCAACGGCATTGCTTGCCTTCACGGGCGTGTTTTGGTCAAAGTGAATGGTGTAGGAATTTTGTTTCCAGACCGCGTAGAGCTCGATAGAGCCGCCCTCTGCCGAGACAAGCGTGCTTACTTGTGCCCCGCCCGTAAAATCCACTCCGCCGGTTTGGGTTCTTGACCAGCCTTGGAAGGTCCAGCCCTTCAGCGTAAAGCCGCCGGTTTTCAGCGCACTTGGCGTGTCATATGTATGAGAGGAACCGGTCGTTGTCCCCTCGATTGTGCCGCTCGCCCCCGAGGGCTTGTTGGCATTGTAAGTGACCGTGTAATGAATCGGCGTCCAATGCGCATAGAGCGTACCGGGCGCAGTTTTTGTGCAATTTCCTGTCCCTTGTCCCGTTGCAGAGTAAATTTGCGTCCCTTGCCCGCCGCTACGATCGTAATATCCTTGGAAGGTATAGCCCTCGCGGGTCGGGGGATCGATCTTTGGCCATGGCGCATCATATGTTGCCGTGACGTCATGTGACCCGCCCGTGCCGCTGTTTTTTTCAAAGGTGAAGGTGATTTTCATGGGGGCGCCATCCGCCGTGATTCTGATATCGCCCGTGATGGCAGAACCATTGATCTTGATAATGCCCGTGCTTTTATCGTAAGAATATCCGCTTCCCTGTGAAATGGCGCTCCCGCCCACCGTGACGGTGATAGAATCGGGCAGCCAATATCCCGTTGTCGGTGTTATGATCGCCGTGTAGTCTTTACCGGGATTTGCCTCTGTATCACCCTGAAAGGTCAAATGGTCGCCAACCGAATTGGTGACGTTTACACTGAAAGAAGCTTCAACGGCAGTCAGATTGAGGTGAAGCGCGGGTAACACCAGACCATATGAGGAGTAAGCGACAGAGAGACCACTTGCGAAACCGTTATCGCCATACAGAACGCTAGCCATAGCACCGTTGTCCCAATACGCAGAACGTAGCCAAGCGCCGTAATAACAGGCATTCTTCCGTTGATCGTCACTCGTTCCCCATATTCCGTCTTTTCCATCTGTACCAGATATTGTACTAATACTGGATCTGCCTGTTTCAGCTACAGAAGGAAGCCATAACAAATCGTCTTTCCATGCGGTATAGCCATCCTTTCCACGATAATATACTCTTCCTTTGGTTGAATCACTATAAAAATTATTCGGATTGTCAGTTCCCCATGCATCGTTGTTTAAATCGACCAAAGTCCCATCGCTACGTTTGTAATTCGCGGATGTCATTGCGCTTTGGCTGTACTGCCAATCGATATAGCGGGGGGCGACAAGATAATCGGCGACACTGCCTTCTATGTCCGACATTGTAAATTTAGCGTATAGATTATCCTCACTTTGTCCTCCGCCTTGAAGCTCTGTCGAACTTTTCCAATAATCCCCGCCGTTGTTCAATACCTGTGAACGCATATAGCTCGTGCCGTACATATTGGCAGGATATTTTTCAAAAGCAGAATTAGATTCCGGATTCCATTTCGCCTTATGGTCGTCGTCAAACGGTGCATATGCAAGCCAAAGGGTAAGAACGACATCGTCCTTTTTTGCCACGCCCTTCCCCTTGCCCGTAGGCGCAGTATCAATTTCATTTTTATGGGCGTCGTCGGCTTTTGAAAGATAAACGGCAAGCCATTTCATGCCGTTGAACTCAACGATAATTTGTTTATTTGAAACAGCTCTACCGGTATAATTTACCGACCTTGCGATCGTGTCAAGGTCAGTTGCCCCCATGAGTTGACCGTAAAGCGATTTCAAATTGTCGCGATTGAACCGTTCACCGTCAAAAATCTCGTTAACGGTTGCCTGTTTTTCAGTATCGTACGCGCTCGCCGTCCGCGATTTTGCGGGAAGGCCACAAAAAACGCCCGCCAAAAGGCAGACGGACGTAAGCAGAATCAGCAGTAGCGATGCGCCTCTTTTCTTCTTTGTCATAACAGTTCTCCTTTTTCCATGGTTTTTTCGAACATTTTTTCACGATGTATTGTATCATATTTTCACTTTTTTCACAAGACCATTGCGCCATTCCTGTGCGGTCTTAACAATTCTTCACGACTTTCCGCCTCCCTTTTTCCCCTCCCCCCTTGCACACCCCCGCTTTCTTTGCTATAATTATGGTAGGAGAAAACGGGGCGGCGTCCAAGGTGGAGCTGTCACCGCAGGTAACTGAGGCGGGGAATGGGGATTGCCTCATTTCTTGCCCACTCCTTGAGGGGTGGGTGTCGAGCGGTAGCGAGACGGAAGGGGTGTTGCAAATCATACGACACCCCCTCAGTCGCGCAAAGGCAGCGCGCCGGCTCCCCCTCAAGGGGGAGCCAAGAATAAGGTGATGGTTCGACTTCGCTCACCATGACGAATTGAGAACTCGTTGCCCACCCCCCTACCCCCCTCCTACTTCGCACTTCGTGCTCGTGCCGCGCTTAGTGCAATAGAATGCGCGCGGGGCAGGAGGGGGCATGACGCG
>CANQLW010000051.1 GCA_947624805.1 uncultured Clostridia bacterium
TCGAGGCGTACGAGACTTCTGCCGCCCTCCACGGGGATCTGTTCGGCGATCCTGACCGCAGTCCCCTCCGTCTCGAGGAGATAGACGCCCTTGTCGGGATTCTCGTCAAAGGAATACTGCAAAAGCGAGCCGCAGTAGACGGTGTTAGACCCGAGGGTCTGCCGTCTGTGCAGATGTCCGAGGGCGTTATAACCCTCCTGCGGCATGACGGAAAGCGGAACGGCGTGCGCCCCGCCCAGATCGATGCTGCGTTCGCTGTCGCTCGTCTTCCCTCCTGCGACGAAGAGATGGGAGAGCAGGATGTGCGGCATATCGCCGTGATAATTGACATCCCCCGCGGCGATCCTGCGGGCGATGCGCTCGGGGAAGCTCTCATCCGTCCTCTCCTCGCGGTATCTCGCTTCGCTTGCATAGGGCAGGGCGTTGATGTAGACCTTCTCCCCCTTCCCGTTCTCAATGATGACGTGATGCTCCCCGAGCTCAACGGCGCGGACGGGCCTGTTTCCCTCCACGCGCCCGAAGGCGGGCTTTGAGCCGAAGATATAGATGCCGTCCTCTGCGGCAAGGGGGGAAGAGGCGCAAAGACGCAGGGCGTCGTCGTGATTGCCGCTGACGATGACGACGGCACGGTCCTCCCCCGCGAGCTCCTTTACGGCGCGGAAAAACAGCTCTTCCGCCTCTGCGGGCGGCAGATATGTATCGAAGACATCCCCTGCGATGAGGATGAGCTCGACCTGCTTTTCCTTGCAGATATCTACGAGATGAGACAGCGCTTCCGCCTGTTCGGGGAGGCGTTCCCGTTCGCCGAGTCTTTTTCCGAGGTGCCAGTCGGAGGTGTGCAGAATGCGCATTCTACCCTCTCTGAGAAATTTTTTCCGTGACGCGGAAAAAAGGCTTTGCCTTTCCGCGCAGTCTATGATATACTATTATATAACAACGATCGGAAAAAATCAAGCATTTCAAAAGAAAACGGAAAGCGTGAAGGGGAGGATGAGATGTCTTTTTGCACTTATTCGGGAGAATTCAGGAATATGTTCACGAGCGTGGAGAACCAGTTCATCGTGAAATACCTCCCGCAGGCGGACGGCGACGCCGTGCGTGTCTATCTTTACGGGCTCTATATGTGCCAATGCGCCGAGGATTTCGACGGGGAGAGTGCCGCCAAGCTCCTCGGGATCCCCTATGAAAAACTCAAAGAGATCTTCGCCTTCTGGGAGGAGTGCGATCTCGTGCATATCCTCTCGAGGGATCCCCTCTTCGTCGAATACCTCCCCGTCAATTCCGCCGTCGGAAAACCGAAGACCATCCGCCCAGAAAAATATGCGGAGTTCAACCGTACCTTCTACAAGATCCTGCAACGGGCGGGGAAGGAATTCAAGCCCTACGAGATGCAACGCATCCTTGAATTTCTCGAAAAACAGCCGATGGAGCAGACGGCATTCCTCCTCGTCGCGGAGTACTGTGCCAAAAAGGACGGCAATAAGCTGTCCTGCAACCACATTCTCAACAAGGCGCAGGAGCTCTGCCGCGAGCGGAGATATACATATGAACAGGCGGAGGAGTATTTTTCGGACTTCAACGAACACGAAAAAGAACTCTCCCATATCTTTGCCCTGCTCGGGATCTACAAAAAGCCGCAGGAGAGCGATTACGCCTATCTGGAGAAGTGGCTCAAGGGCGGGACGGAGCTCAAGACCGTCTATGCCGCGGCGGAATACCTCAAAAAAGGGACCCTTGGCGGGCTGGATCTGCTCATCGCCGAACTCACGGACAAGGGCATCACGACGGAGGCGCCTGCACGGGAATACCTCGCCCGCCGCGCGGAAGTGACGGACGCCGTCTACAAAGTTGCCCGAAAACTCGGCGTAAAAGTGCAAAATCCCCGCCCGTATGCGGACGAATACGCCGAAAAATGGCTCGAACGGGGGTATGACACGGAGAGTCTTCTCCTGCTCGCGGGGCTCGGGCTGAAGCTCGGGTACGGATTTCCCGAGCTCGACGGACTGCTTGACGAGCTGTACCGCGACGGAATCGTCGATCCCGCAGGCGTCAAGGCCTATTGCGCCGCCCGCGACAGGGAGCTCAGGCTCCTGCAACGCATTCAGGAGGTCTGCGGCGTCATCCGTAAGACACAATCCGCGCTCGATATGATCGCCGCATGGCGTGGCTGGAACTTCACGGAGGAGATGATCCTCGAGGCGGCGCGGCGCAGCGCAAACGCGGGCGCTCCCCTTGCCTATATGAACAAATTGCTCTCAGAGTGGAAGCGCGCGGGGATCCTCTCCCCCGACCTCATCCCCGAAAAGACCGCAGCGCCCCGCAGCGAATACAAAAACGAGGCGGCAATCGCCGCCGACGTACGGTCCGAGCGGGAACGCTATTATGCCCGTTTGCAGGAGAAAGCGATCGCCCGTGCCGACAACGCGAGGAAAAAAGCGGAGACGGACGAAGATTTCAAATCCGCAGATGCCGCTTGCAGGAACGAGGAGATCGAACTCGCCCGCGCCGAAGTCTTCTCCCCCGACGAGGCGGAGAACGTCCGCAGACGCTTGGAACGCGCCCGCCACGACCGCGCCGAGGCGCTGCGCCGCCTCGGACTCACCGAGGAAGACCTTGCCCCGAAATTCGCCTGCCCGAAGTGTTCGGACACGGGCTTCCTCCCGAACGGAAAAATGTGCGATTGCTACAAAAAAGCCTGAAAAAAGGCCAAAAACGAAGTATTATGCGTGACATAATACTCTGCAAACAATGTAAAACGGCTTGAAATTTGCAGTTTCAAGCCGTTTTTTCGGTCTTATTCGTATTCCCCGTAGTCCCGTCTGTCGCCGTAGTTCGGCGGGCGGAACGGGGCGGGCGGCGGGGGCGGAGGCGGAGCGTCCTCCCATCTCCCCCGCTTCTTTTCCGATTTGGGGGCAGATTTGAAGTCCACGAGCACGACGTCGACGCCGATCTTCTTCACGCATTTGAGGTCGATGAAGAGGTCCGCCTTCCCCCAGCGGAATCCCCTCCCGCCGGGCACGACGATCCCCTGCACCTTGCCCTCGGGGTAGGTAAACACGATATCGCAGATCTTGCCGAGCCGCTTCCCGTCCGAGAGGTTGACGGCCTCCATCTTTCTCAATTCCGAAAAACACGTATCCACGTTTTATTGTATGCGTCCGATGTGCAATCTTGCCACTCTCCCGACATTTTTCGCCGTAAAGCGGCATGGAACAGGCATAAAACAAGGAAGCTGCCCCACGGACAACTTCCTGCTATCATACGCCTTACGGCGATGTGGTGCCGCTGAACGGGCTTGAACCGTTACGGTATCTCTACCACGGGATCCTAAATCCCGCGCGTCTGCCAATTCCACCACAGCGGCAAACTGCCGTCAATACTCCCTGACGGCGTGATTGACATAAGTACAATAGCGGGTGATGAGGCCGTTGTCCTCGACGGGATCGCTCACTCCGACGCATTCAAAGGCGGGATCGGCGTCGAGATCGGGGACAAAGACCTCCGCGCCCCCGTCCGCATCCACCTTCGTGACGAGCACCTCCGTGCAATACGGGATGAGCGTGCGATAGACGCTCGCCCCGCCGACGACATAGACATCCTCGGGCGGGTATTTTTCGATCTCCCCGAAGAGCTCATCCAAATTGTGGACGGTGACGACGTCCCCGCCGATATCGCTCGGGGAGAGGACGATGTTGATACGGTTTTTGAGCGGTTTTCCGTTCGGAAAGGAGAGCAGGGTGTTCCGCCCCATCACGACGACCTTGCCCGATGTCGTCTCCCGAAAGAATTTCATGTCCTTGGGGAGTCTGAACATCAGATCGTTGTGCTTTCCGATCCCCCAGTACCTGTCTGCATGAAAAATCGCCTTCATTTTCCCCTTTTCTCCTCGATTATGTCTGACATAGTACTCTGCAAAGTCGCTTAAAACAAGAATACCCCTTCCGTCCCCGATGTCCGCCCCTCAAGGGGCGGGCAAGAGGATTTGTCAAATTGCAACGGGAATCTTCTTGTCGAGCGGGTGATATTCGTAGTTTTCGAGCTTGAAGGAATCCACCCTGAAATCGTAGAAATTCTTTATGTCGGGGTCGACTGTGAGCTTGGGCGCGGGGTAAGGTTCCCGTTCGATGATCTCCTTGACGATGTCGACGTGCCTGTCGTAGATGTGTGCGTCGGCGATGACGTGGACGAGTTCCCCCGCTTTGAGCCCGCTCACCTGCGCAAACATCATGAGAAGGACGGCGTATTGCACAACGTTCCAGTTGTTTGCCGTGAGCACGTCGTTGGAGCGCTGGTTCAGGATCCCGTTGAGGGTGTCACCCGAGACGTTGAAGGTCATGGAATAGGCGCACGGGTAGAGATTCATCTCGTGCAGGTCCCGAAAGTTATAGAGATTGGTCAGGATCCTCCGTGAGGCGGGATGATGCCTGAGATCGTACAAGACGCGGTCGACCTGATCGAACTCCCCCTCCGCATAGATCGACTTCTGCGCCAGCTGATAGCCGTACGCCTTGCCGATGCTGCCGCTCTCGTCCGCCCAGCTGTCCCAGATGTGGGAATTGAGGTCATGGATGTTGTTGCTTTTTTTCTGCCAGATCCATAAAATTTCGTCGATACAGCTCTTGAATGCCGTGCGGCGAAGGGTGAGGATCGGAAACTCCTCCTGCAAATTGTAGCGGTTGACGATTCCGAACTTCTTGACGGTATGGGCGGGCGTTCCGTCGTCCCAGTGCGGACGGACCTCGAGATCGGTATCCCAAACGCCGTTTTCCAAAATATCCTTGCAGTTGCTGATAAAAATCAAATCGGCCTTGCTCATGTTTTTCCTCTGTACTGCGGCGAATTCACCGCGGGGCATTACATCGCCCCTTCGATCCTCTCCCGCGTCTCCTCTTCGCCTAAAATCTGCTGGATCGAATAGAGATCGGGGGTGTTTGCCTTGCCCGTCGTCGCGATACGGAGGACCTCGGCGACATCTGCAACGCTGCCCTTAAAGGCTTCGGGGGATGCTTTGTATTCCTTCATCTCCGCCGCAAAGCCGTTTGCCGCGGCGATCTCCTTGACCTTGGAGAACCAGACCTGTGCGTCGTCGGCGCTGTCGTATATCTCGAGAAAATCGTGCAAAATATTCCTCCGTGCGGCGCCATCCACGCGATATTCCTCGTGAGAAGCGGGGCGCTCGAAGAAGTATCCGATAAATTCCATCGCCTGCGAGGCGGTCGTAAAGTCCTTCCGCCTCTTCTTGCCGCCGATCCCCATGCAGAGCGTGAGGACCTTGAGCATCTTTTCTTCGTCGGAGAAGTAGTTCTTCTGCACATCCGTGCCGAACTCCTCCGCCCAGTCCTTCAAAAAGGCATACATCTCCTCCGCGGAGAGCTTGGAGAGCTCGTTTTTGGAGATGTCGTTGAGCTTGTCAATGTCGAAGAGGGTGCCGCTTTTCGACATCTTCTCGGCGGTAAATTTGAACTCCTCGAGCGGCTTCTCGGGATTTTTCAGATACCACTCCTCGAAATTGGAATTGAGCAGGGTGAGCATATATACCTTGACCGCGCGGGCGTAATACCCCTCTTTGCGGTAAAATTCGAGGGAGAGCTCGGGATCTTTGCGTTTGGAGAGCTTCCGCCGCGTCTCGCCGTCCTGCTTCATGAGCGAGCAATTGTGCCCGTAGCGGGGACGCTCGAAGCCCAGAACGTCAAACAGCTCGATGTGAATGGGCAGAGAGGCGAGCCACTCCTCGCCGCGGATGACGAGCGTCGTACGCATGAAATGGTCGTCGATAGCGTGGGCGAAGTGGTAGGTCGGGATGCCGTCCGATTTCAGGATGACGACGTCCTGATCGTTCTCGGTGACTGTGATCTCCCCCTTGATGGCGTCGCGGAATTTGATCTTATTCTCGGGGTCGCCCATCGACTTCAGGCGGATGACAAAAGGCTTGCCCGCGTCGAGGTTGCGATAGATCTCCTCCTCGGTGAGGTTCCGGCAGCGGGCGTATTTGCCATAGTAGCCCGTGATCTCCTTCTTGGCGGTCTGCTCCTCGCGGAGGGCGGTAAGTTCCTCCTCCGTGCAAAAACAAGGGTACGCCCTGCCGATCTCAATGAGATGTTTGACGAATGCACGGTAGATCTCCGCGCGCTGGCGCTGATACCAAGGGGCGTAAGTGTCATCTCCGCCGATCTCTGCGCCCTCGTCGAACCTGATGTCGAAATACCTGAGGGCGTTTTTCACTGCCTCGACTGCGCCGTCTACCTTTCGTTTGAGGTCGGTGTCCTCGATGCGAAGGTATAAAATCCCGCCGCTCTGGTGGGCGATCCGTTCGTTTGCGATCGCGGCGAAGAGATTGCCGAGATGGATGAATCCCGTCGGCGAAGGGGCGAGACGGGTGACCTGTGCCCCCTTGGGAAGGTTCCGCGGGGGGTATTTTTCTTCAAAAGATGCAAGGGAAGGATATTCCCCGGGCAGAAGGCGCTCTGCCAATGCTTTCAAATCCATAACTTCTCCTTAATCCAAAAGTGTGAGTGTCTCGGGAGAAAGTTCCGCGAGACCGTTTTCGATATCGTGCACGAGCGCGACGGCAGAACGCAGCTTCGGCGTGGCAACTTTGTACTTCTCCCCCGCCCTGACGACCGCGCCTGCGACGAAATCGACGTCGCACCGTCTGCCCGCGTTGATGTCTCTGAGCATCCCCGATCTGATCTTTGAATGCTTTTTCATAGCAACGGGGAGCAATAGCCCTGCAAAGGGGCCCGAAAAGAGCTTCCCGATGTCGTAGCCGTTCTGTTCGAGACGGACACAGCCCGCCGCCCGTGCGACGGCGACCGTCTCCCGCATGAGCGCGAGCACAATGCCTTTGTGCTTCTTGGCAAGTTCGCCGAACGTGAGTCCCGAGATCGCCGAGAGCGTCGAAAACGCCGCGTTGACGGTGAGTTTGCTGTATCTGATCTCCGAAAGATCCCCTTTGGTGACGGTAAACGCGGAGGACAGGAGTTTTTCCAAATCCCCGAGCCGCTGTCCGCTCCCGTATGCGCCGAGAGCGAGGCAGAGCTTTCCCTCCGACGTGACAGAGACCTTTCCTCCGTCCGTGAGTTCTGCGCCCCAGCCGAGCGTACAGCCGTAAATATGGTCTGCGCCGAGAACGGAGGCGAGTCCCTCCTCGGGAAGTCCGTTTTGCACGGTGACGAGCGCGCCGTCCTCTTTCAGGAAGGGACGCAAGAATTCTGCGATCTGCCCGTTCTCCCGCTGTTTCGTGGCGAGAAAGACGACGTCGTATGTGCCGTGCATCTCCTCGGGGAGCAGAGCGTTCACGGGGACGGTAAAACTGCCCGACGCGGTCACAATCACGGCCCCGTACTTTTTGAGCGAGGCGACACGGTCACGGTTACGGGTGACGAAATCGCATACGAGGGAAGGGTCCGAACGCACGAGATAGGCGCCGAGGCTTGTCCCCATCGCGCCCGCGCCGTAGATGAGGATCCTCACAGGGGGAATCCCGCCGCGGCGGCGAGTGTTTCTACCGTCTCATCGATCGTCAGGCCGCTGCAATCCACGACGATGTCGGCATATTTTTCATAGAGCGGCACCCGCTCTGCATGGAGCTCTTTCAGGGTCGTGATCCCGCTACGCATGACGACGCCGCGTTTTTTGAAGTTGGAAATACGGCGCTCGGTCTCCTCGGCGCTCATTTCAAGATAGATGATCGTGCCGAGCGATCTCAGATGTTCCATGGCGGGCTCGCAGTAGCAGACGCTTCCCCCCGTCGCGACGACGCAGCGGGAGACGTACAGCCCCGAGCAGACACGGTTTTCCACTTCGAGAAAGCCCTCGGGCCCCCGCTCCTCGATGAGGGCGGGCAGGAGCTTTTTCTCTTCCCCCTGTATCATCAGGTCGCAGTCGACGAAGCCGTAACCGATCTTTTTGGCAAGCAATACCCCCGCGGTACTTTTTCCCGCAGAGGGCATCCCGATCAATATAAGATTATCCATAAGGAAATTATAATATAGGTTGGGGAATTTGTCAATGACCTGAAAAAAATCCTTTCGTAAAATTTTTCAAAGGTATTGACAAAGCTGTCTTCGGGGATTAAAATATAGGTACATCAAGCAAAAAGGAGAGACAGCTATGAAAAAGAAACTTTTCGCAACCGTAACCTCGCTCGTGCTCGTCGTCGCCATGCTCATGGGGCTGTGCGCCTGCGGCTCCACGTGGGGCTCCATCAAGAGTGCCTATGAGAAAGAGGGCTATCACGAGGTCAACCTGAGCGACACCATCAAGCAAGTCATTCAGCAGTTCTATAAACTGGATGAGGACGACATCGAGGAACCTGCCGCGACGCTCCACTTCATGACCAAGGCGGAGATCGGCGAAGATGACAATGTGGCAGCCATCCTCGTAAAACTCGCCCTTCCCACAAGCAAAACTGCCGTCATCTTTGAGTACAAGGACCTCGCCTCGCTCGAGAAGGCCTACAAAGAGGACCTTTCGGAGTCGGAAAAGGAGAAAGCGGACGAGCTTTGGGCGAATTACCAAAAACTCGACACCGTCAACGGGAACTGCACGCTTCTCGCCGGTGACGGTGAGATCTTCAAGGGAACGAAATAATTTCACCCCCTCTCCGCTCAGGAGAGGGATTTTTTTGGGAAACGGAAAGATTTTCCCGCGATTTTACAAAATTACCGTAAAATAACTTGCCTTTTGCATTTTCATATGGTATAATTTCCACTGTATTTTGAAAATAACTGAAAGGACAAACTGATATGGACGTCTTAACTTTGATCAACAGCCTGCTCGCTCCCGCCTCGAATTGGTCATCCTACTATACCTACCGTGCCGTGAGCTTTGTGTTCATCGCGCTCATGTTCGTCGCGGCAGTCGCGGCAATCATCCTCGTAATGCTCACCCCCGGGAACTCCAACGGGATCGACGCGCTCAGCGGTTCGAGCGAGACTTTCTACGGAAAGAATAAGGGAAAATCCACCGAAGCAAAGCTGAAAATGTGGACGTATATCTGTCTCGGCGTGCTTGCAGTATTTGCGATCGTATTCTTCGTTCTGCAAATCTCCAGCATCTGGACGATCTAAAAAATCACAAAGATCAGGGCGGCTTCGGTCGCCCTATTTGTTTGTCAAAAAAAGGAGAAAATTTGGAAGTAAAACAGATGTTGCTCGAAAAAGTGCGGGACGGCTCCTTTGCCCTCTGCACTTTGGGGCAGATCGTCAAAAAACTAAGGCTCGGCGGACGGGAAGCGCCCGTCGTCAGGAAGATGCTCTTCTCTCTCGTCAAGGAGGGAGAACTCCTGTGCGATTCACAGGAGCGGTTCGGGACCGCCGAACAATTCGGCGCCAAGCGCGGCAAGATCCACGGCAATGAACGCGGCTTCGCCTTTTTCGTGCCCGACGACGGGAGCGGAGACCTCTTTCTCCCCCGCCATGCCCTCAAAAATGCCCTGCACGGCGACGACGTGCTCTGCATCTGCACGGGCGGCAGGAGCGGGGACGAGGGCGAGGTCCTCGCCGTCCTTGCAAGGGGGTATCAAAGGATCGTCGGGACCTTTCGGAGGGAGCGCGCGGGCTGTTTCGTCCTGCCCGACGAGAAGCGGTTCACAGAGGATGTTTTCATCCCGAGAAACAAGAGCAAAAACTGCTCGAACGGGCAAAAAGTCGTCGCCGAGATCACATCCTATGACGGCAGGACGCCCTTCGGCGAGATCGTCGAGATCCTCGGGGAGAGCGGAGATCTGTTTACGGAGGAACTTTCCCTCATCCGCGCCCACTCCCTCAGGGAGGAATTTCCCGAGGACGTCCTCAAAGAGAGTGAAAAACAGGCAAAGACGGATCCCCTCCTCTCGGCTGCGGGGCGGCTGGATCTGAGGGAGAAGCTGATCATCACCGTCGACGGCGAGGACACGCGGGACATCGACGATGCGATCTCCGTCGAGCGGCACGGGAACTCCTATTCGCTCGGCGTCCACATTGCCGATGTGAGCCACTACGTCAAACAGGGCAGTGCGTGTGACCGTGAAGCGTTTGCCCGCGGCACGAGCGTCTATTTCCCCGACCGCGTCCTTCCCATGCTGCCGCCCGCCCTCTCAAACGGCATCTGTTCGCTGAACGAGGGCGTCCCCCGCCTCACGCTCTCCTGTCTCATGGAGATTGACGGCAAGGGAAAGGTGCTCGAAAAAAAGATCCTCCCCTCCCTCATCTGCTCCCGCCACAGGATGACCTATCACGACATTACGGCGATCGCAGAGGGAGATGAGGACGTAATCGGGCGGTACCCCGACCTTGTCGGGTTCGTCCGTGACGCCGTTGCACTTACAAAGATCCTGAAAAAGGCGAGAGAGGCGCGCGGCGGGATCGATATGGATGTCAGGGAGACCAAGATCCTCTACCGTGACGGCAAGATCGAGATCCCCGAAAACGAAAGAACGGTCTCGCACGACATGATCGAGCAGTTCATGGTCCTCGCAAACGAGGCCGTAGCGTCCTGTATGGCGGCAAGGCAGATGCCCTTTGTCTACCGTGTGCACGAAAAGCCGTCCGAGGACAAGGCGCTTTCCTTCCGTGAATTTCTGAAGGGGGCGGGCGTCGCGGCGCGGTTTGACCCGTCCAACGTCACGCCGAAGGATTATTCCACCGTTCTGAGGGGGCTGAAGGGCTCGCCGCTCTCGGGGATCGTGAACGGGGTGATGCTACGTTCGATGATGAAGGCGGTCTATTCCCCCGAAAATATTGGGCATTTCGGGCTCGCCTCCGATTGCTACTGCCACT
>CANQLW010000052.1 GCA_947624805.1 uncultured Clostridia bacterium
AAGCTCCCCCTTGGGGGGGAGCTGTCACCGAAGGTGACTGAGGAGGGGATTTCGGACTCCGTTCTTCGGGATCCTTCGAAACTTACGATTCGAACTTCGTAAAGCTCACTGTCTCAGGATGACGCAGGAGAGGGTCGGACTTCGTTTGAGGGGATCCTTCGACACGCCGCCTACGGCGGCGGCTCAGGATGACGCTCCGCGTCACTCCTTTGCCAAAACTTTTTTCAAAAACTGGCCCGTGTAGCTGGTTTCGACGCGGGCGACATCTTCGGGGGTGCCCGTCGTCACGATCTCGCCGCCGCCGTCGCCGCCCTCGGGACCGAGATCGATCAGATAGTCGGCGATCTTCACGACGTCCAAATTATGCTCGATGACGAGCACGGTGTTCCCGCCCTCGCGCAGTTTCAATAAGATATTGACGAGTTTTTCCACGTCGTAGCTGTGCAGTCCCGTCGTCGGCTCGTCCAGAATGTAGAACGTCTTGCCCGTGGAACGCTTGGAAAGCTCCGTCGCGAGCTTGACCCGCTGTGCCTCGCCGCCCGAGAGCGTCGTCGAGCTCTGTCCGAGTTTGATATATCCGAGCCCCACCTCGTCGAGCGTCCTGATCTTATTGTAGACGGAAGGAATGGCCTTGAAGAAATCGCACGCCTCTTCCACCGTCATATCCAAAACGTCCGCGATCGTCTTGCCCTTATAGCGGACTTCGAGCGTCTCGCGGTTGTATCTCTTCCCGCCGCACACCTCGCAGGGGACGTAGACGTCGGGCAGGAAGTGCATTTCGATCTTCATGATCCCGTCGCCCTCGCAGTTTTCGCACCTGCCGCCCGCGACATTGAAGGAGAACCTTCCCGCCTTGAAGCCGAGCGCCTTTGCGTCCGACGTCGCCGCAAACAGCTCGCGGATGGGCCCGAACACGCCCGTATAGGTCGCGGGATTGGACCGCGGCGTGCGCCCGATGGGAGACTGGTCGATCGCGATGACTTTATCGAAATATTCGAGCCCCGTAGCCTCCCCGCTCGCGCCGAGAGGCAGGCGGGAGCCGTTCAGTCGGTTGGAAAGAATCGGCAGAATGATCTCGTTGACGAGCGAACTCTTGCCCGAGCCGCTCACCCCCGTGACGACGGTAATCAGCCCCGCGGGGATCTCCGCCGTGATGCCTTTCAAGTTGTTCTGGCGGCAGTTCTCCACTTTGAACCATCGCCCATCGGGCTTTTTCCGTACGGCGGGAACGGGAATCTTCCTTCTCCCCGCGAGATAGTCCCCCGTGATGGAGCGGGGCTCTGCCATGATGTCCTCGGCGGTGCCGCACGCGACGACTTCTCCCCCGTGCACGCCCGCCTTGGGGCCGATATCCACGATGTAATCCGCCGCCCGCATGGTGTCCTCGTCATGCTCGACGACGATGAGGGTATTTCCGAGGTCTCTGAGTCCCTTCAAGGAGTCCAGAAGCCGCGCGTTGTCCCTCTGGTGGAGTCCGATCGAGGGCTCGTCGAGGATATATAAGACCCCCGTGAGCGCGGAACCGATCTGTGTGGCGAGGCGGATGCGCTGGCTCTCCCCGCCCGAGAGGGTCGCCGCGCTCCTCGAGAGGGTGAGGTATTCGAGTCCCACGCCGATGAGGAAATCGATACGGCTCCTGATCTCCTTTAAGATGACGTCCGCGATGGCGTGCTGGGTCTTGGTGAGCGTGAGTTCTTCGAGGAAGCGTTTGAGCCCCGCGACGGGCATATCGCAGACTTCGGCGATGTTCTTCCCGCCCACAGTGACGGCGAGCGCCTCCTTCTTGAGGCGTTTTCCGCGGCATTCGGGGCAGTCCGTGGTACGCATATAGCGCTCGATGTCCCACTTCACGCCGACGGAACTCGTCTGGTTATAGCGGCGCTGCAGATTGTTGACAAACCCCTCCCACGCGCTCTTATAGTCGGAGGAGAAGGAGCGGGTCGCATAGTGCATATCGATCCTCTCCCCGCCGTTGCCGTACATGAGCAGATCGAAGACGCCCGCGGGAAGGTCCTTGACGGGCACGTCGAGCGAAAAGCCGTAATGCTTGGAGAGCGCCCCCAAATACATCTGCGTGACGGTGGAGCTGTCGAGATTCCACCCGCTGATTTTAATTGCCCCCTCGCGGAGGGTCTTCGTGCGGTCGGGGCAGATGAGGTCGGGATCCACCCTCTGCTGAAAGCCGAGCCCCGTGCAGGCGGGACAGGCCCCCCACGGCGTGTTGAAGGAGAAGAGGCGGGGTTCGATCTCCTCGATGGAGATGCCGCAGTCGGGACAGGAGTAGCGGGAGGAATAGAGGGTCTCCGTGCCCTCGCAGTCGATGACGACGAGCCCGTCGGCGAGCTTTAAGGCTGTCTCGAGGGACTCGGTGAGCCGCTTTAAGATGCCGTCCTTGACGACAAGGCGGTCGATGACGACGGAGATGTTGTGCTTGATGTTCTTATCGAGCGAGATCTCCTCTTGCAGATCGTAGACGATGCCGTCGATCTTGACCCGCGCGTAGCCGCTCTTGCGGTAAGAGGCGAGCTCCTTTTTATACTCCCCCTTCTTCCCCCTGACGACGGGGGCGTTCACGAGGATCTTGCTGCCCTCGGGGAGCTCCATGACCCTGTCGGCGATCTCGTCCACCGTCTGGCGGCGGATCTCCCTGCCGCACTTGGGGCAATGGGGCACGCCCGCCCGTGCAAAGAGAAGACGGAGATAATCGTAGATCTCCGTCACGGTACCCACCGTCGAGCGGGGGTTGTGGCTCGTCGTCTTTTGGTCGATGGAGATCGCGGGGGAGAGCCCGTCGATGCTCTCGACATCGGGTTTTTCCATCATGCCGAGGAACTGGCGGGCGTACGAGGAGAGGCTCTCCATATATCTGCGCTGGCCCTCTGCAAAGATGGTGTCGAAGGCGAGCGTAGACTTCCCGCTGCCCGAGAGCCCCGTAAAGACGGTGAGGCTCCCGCGCGGGATATGCACGTCGATGTTTTTTAAGTTGTTGGCTTTTGCGCCGTGTACAAATATTTCGTCTTTCATAATGTGTTGAGTTTGTGTGGCGAGGATGCATCCCCCCCACCGCCTTCGGCGGAGCCCCCCGTCGTCCCGCGTCATTCTGTCCCGCGCGCATTCTTATTGCTCTAAGCGCGGCACGAGGAGCGTCAGCGACGAAGTAGCGGAGCGCGAAGCGCGGAGTCGAAGAATCCCGACGATGCGAGTTCGGACTCCGTTCTTCGGGATCCTTCACCCCCTGCGGGGGTTCAGGATGACGCAGGGGTGGAGCGGACTCCGTTCTTCGGGATCCTTCACCCCCTGCGGGGGTTCAGGATGACGCCGCATTGTTGCCCATCCCTTGCTTCCCCTCTTAGGGTGAAGCAACGCGTTCTGCCAAAGATTGATAATCTTTGGCGCGTTGCGACATGAGCGAGCGCATTATCCCGCGCGAGCGGTGACCGAACGCGAGAATCCACTCGCGTGAGACAGTACCCGCGAAGCGGGGGATAGGGTTTTCGGGAATACGGCGTCAGGAAACCCCTCAGTCGCGCAAGGGCAGCGCGCCAGCTCCCCTACGAGGGGCGCCGAGATATCAAAGATTTGGCAATAATAATTTCAGGATCCCTGCGATCTGTTTCCAGTTCGCCGCGCTGTATTTGATCTCGGACGCGCGGGAGAGGTTGGATTTATCCACAAGCAGAATGGCGTGCACGCCCACGGTTTGTGCCGCAAGGCAGGTCGTGACGCTGTCGTCGATGAGGACGGGGATCCCCGCCTCTTGGCAATATTTGCCCTTTTCGGCAAACGGGACGTCGGCGACGATCTCATCGTACGGGATCCGCCGCTTTTCCAGCCAGTCGCGGGAGACCTTTTCGGGGTTGACGAACCATTCCCGCTGACGCGCCGTGAGCACGACGATCTCATGCCCCGCCGCCCGAAGCGCGGTGAGCACTTCCCGTGCCCCCCTTCTCGCCTCGGCATCGGTAAAGACGGTAATGCCGCCCTCACGGACAAATTTCAGGACGTCGTCGATCTCCCAGTCGAAGACATCGACGAGAGCGTGGGCGTTTTCATCCCTGAGTCTGAAGGGAAGCGCGTAGCGTTCGATGTACCCGCTCGCCCGCGTGACACGGTCCACAACGGACAGAGTATCGTCTAAATCGACTGCGATTTTCATAAGAACTCCTTTTTTTATTTCGAACGATTTCTTTGCTCCGCCCCGCGGACGCGCCCCTCGCGTCATTCTGAGCGAAGCGAAGAATCTCGCGGGGCTACGCAAATAAATCGTTCGAGGAATGTAACCCTCTGGGATATTGAGTCATCGTCGCGGACGCTCTCCCCGACATTAAGCCGAAGGGGTTCGGCAAATTGAGTCGCCCACGGCGGAAGTGAATTCCGCCTAAGGCACATTATTTGGGAATGTCCCCTCCTCAGTCACGCGAAGCGTGACAGCTCCCCCCCAAGGGGGAGCCGAGGGGTCCCCCCTCACTTCCGCATTCGCTTTCTCAGTTCGTTGATGGTCTCGCGGATCTCGATGGCGCGTTCGAAGTCGAGGGCGTTCGAGGCGACACGCATGAGCGCTTTGAGCTTCTCGATCTCCTCGGGGATGTCCTGCATCCTGATCTCCGACCCCTTCTTCGCTTTTCCCGTAATGGACAGCGTCGACTGTACGTCCTTGACGATCGTCCTCGGGATGATTCCGTGCGCTTCGTTGTATGCCTGCTGGATGCCGCGGCGACGGTTGGTCTCGCCGATCGCACGTTCCATGCTCCCCGTCATCGTATCCGCATACATGATGACCCGCCCCTCTGCATTCCTTGCGGCGCGGCCGATCGTCTGCACGAGCGAGGTCTCGCTCCTGAGGAACCCCTCTTTGTCGGCATCTAAAATGGCGACGAGTTTGACCTCGGGAAGGTCCAGCCCTTCCCTTAAGAGATTGATGCCGCAGAGGACGTCGAACTCCCCGCTTCTCAGCCCGTTGATGATGTCGATCCGCTCCAACGTGTCGACATCGGAGTGCATATAGCGGACCTTGACCCCCGACTCCTTCAAATAATCGGTGAGATTCTCCGCCATACGCTTGGTAAGAGTGGTGACGAGCACCCGCCCGCCCCCTTTGACGACGGTATTGACCTCGGAGAGAAGGTCGTCGATCTGCCCCTTGGTGGGACGCACTTCCACGGGGGGATCGAGGAGCCCCGTGGGGCGGATGAGCTGTTCGACGACGTTGCCCGCCTCGCCGAGTTCATAGGGCGCAGGCGTCGCCGAGACGCAGATGAGCTGGGGCACGCGTTCATCGAATTCCTCAAAGGTGAGGGGACGGTTGTCATACGCCGACTTCATACGGAAGCCGTATTCGACGAGATTGATCTTTCTCGCCCTGTCGCCGTTGTACATCGCCCTGATCTGGGGAATGGTCATATGGCTCTCGTCGATAAAGACGAGGAAGTTGTCGGGGAAGTAGTCGAGGAGGGTAAACGAGGGCTGCCCGGGGCTTCTGCCGTCAAAATAGCGGGAATAATTCTCGATGCCCGAGCAGTACCCGATCTCCCGCATCATTTCGAGGTCATGCTCCGTCCTCTCCCTCAGCCGCTGGGCTTCGAGGAGTTTTCCCGCGTCCTCGAACGCTCTCACTTCCCCATCGAGATCCTGTTCGATCATCGAGAGGGCGGAGAGCAGTTTTTCGCTCCCCACGGCATAGTGAGAGGCGGGGAAGATGACGGCGTGTCTGAGCTCGGCAACGATCTTGCCCGTCGTGACGTCCTCTTCGGAGATCCTGTCGATCTCGTCGCCGAAGAACTCCACGCGGATGGCAACTTCGGAATTGGAAGCGGGGAAGATCTCCACGACGTCCCCCCTCACGCGGAAGGTGGAACGCTTGAAATCCATGTCGTTGCGGGAATAATGGATATCCACGAGGCGGGACAGGAGCTCGTCCCGCGCCATCACCTGCCCGGGGCGCATGGAAATGCCGAGGCGGAAGAACTCCTCGGGCGCGCCGAGCCCATAGATACAGCTCACGGAGCTCACCACAATGACGTCGTCCCGCTCCCCGAGCGAGCAGGTCGCGGCGTTTCTGAGTTTGTCGATCTCGTCGTTCATGGAGAGATCTTTTTCGATATAAGTATCCGTCGAGGGAATGTAGCTCTCGGGCTGGTAGTAATCGTAATAGGAGACGAAGTATTCCACCCTGTTCTCGGGGAAGAAGGCGCGGAATTCGTTGCAGAGCTGCGCCGCGAGCGTCTTATTATGTGCAATGACGAGGGTCGGCCGCCCGACGTTCCGGATGACGTTTGCCATGGTGAACGTCTTGCCGCTCCCCGTGACCCCGACGAGCACCTGTGTTCGGATCCCGTCGAGCACGCCCTCGGTAAGGCTTTTGATCGCCTCGGGCTGGTCCCCCGTCGGAGAAAAGGGCGCTTTGAGTTTGAAATCGTGATGTTCCATATCAGTGAAAAATACGGCGCAGAATGAGCCCTATGATCGCCGTGATGACGGCGCCGACCGCGGCGACGCCCCAGCGGAACCATATGCTGCGCCTGAGCTGTGCGTCCTGCCGTCTGTAATTGAGCCCGCGGCCCGTCAGGTGTAACACGTAGACCCGCTCCCCCTTTCTGTCCGACGGGACGATCTCGAAATAGCCGTCCAGCCCGAGGTCGAAGAGCACGCGGTCGAGCTTCTCCTCGTCGAATTTCATCTTCGGGGGAAGGAGGGCGAGAAGGTCATAGGGCGCGGCGAGAAAGCGTTCCCGCCCCGCGGAGAGGGTGAAGACGGCGCTCATCACGGCCTCCTCTTTTTTGCTGAGGGTATCGCTGATCATACGCGCCCCCAAGAAAGCAGGGACGCAAAAAGAGCGCCCAAGAACCCGCCGAGGAGGGCGCCGAGCGCAGTCATCAGAAAATTGCCAAATAGCCTGCGCTTGTGTTCGGTACGGGCGGCCCGCTCCCTCTCCGCATAGATCCTCCCCGCAGGGAGCACGGTAAGGCAATAGACCCCTTCCTCCGCATAGCGCATATCGATATAGCCGTTTTCGCGGAGATATCCGAGCATTTCCCCGAGCCCCGTCCTGTCCACGGGAAGTTTTGGGGGAAAACAAGCGAGAAGTTCGTCCTCCTCTATGATCTTGAAGCTGCCGTCTGCACAGAGCGCGCTGACGGTATCGAGCAGCAGGTGTGTCCGTTTGTCCAACATATCCTGCTATTCATTATTATCCCGATCGCCCCAACTTATCCGTTGATCAGGACGGTGAGCAGGTTACTGTCGTAGAGCCGCTGTGATACGGGCGAGGAGCGGAGAACGCCGACGATCCGCTCCGCAGCGGGGGCGAGCATCTGTCCGATCTGCCCCGCCGTCTCTCCGTCCGCCGTCACGCCCATGCCTTGCAGCGTTGCAAACAGGTACTGGATCCCCATGACGAGCGCGAGGAAGAAGATCGCAAACAGCGCCCCGACGATGACGGCTCCCGTCTTGGAGAGCGCGCCGTTCTTGTCTGCCTTCATGACCCCCTTTGCGATGAGGCGGGAGAGCAGAATGAGGAGCACGGAGAAGATGAGGAAGGAGATGAGCGTCATGACGAACCCGCCGATGAGGTCTGCCCGTATTGTGGCGAGCTTAAACCAGCCCCCGACCGTACGGCTCGCGCCCATGCCCGCTACCGTGCACTTGAAGAAGAGGAAGATCCCGATAAAAGAGCCGAGCGAGAGGACGATCATGCAGAGCATATAGAGCCCTCTCAAAACGCCCAATCTGTACCCCGCGCGGAGGACCACAAGGAGCAGGGAGAGCAACATCATGTCCGCCGCATACCCCGCATAGAAGTTGTTCCAGATCGGGATATCTGTGATCGGGCCCATGAACGCCTCCGTCATGAGGAGTGCGAACCCGCCGACGACGCAGAAGAACGCGACAGCGGCGAGCATACCCGATATGGCGCCGAAAAATCTGTCTGCAAAGCGTGCCCCGAGGGAAGCGGGACCGTTGTTCACCCGCGGGTTTTTCAGGAGCAGATGTCTGAAAAGTCCCTCCAACAGCAGCGGGACGGCGACGATGACGACCGAGGCGATGAGCGTGACGATAAACTGCCCGACCGCGCCCTGCGGCGAAGGGATCTTCGAGAACGCCCAGACGAGCCCGAAGATCAGAAGCACTTGCCAGCCGATCCATGTCGTCTTGGTGAATTTTCTCACGGCGCCGAAGACGGCGGAGATCAGCCCGATCCCGCCCGCGGCCGATAAGATGATAATGACAATCAGATTCATGATTTCACCCGTTTGCGCGTAAGCGCGGAGATTACTTGTTGAAATTATCCTTCAGGGAGACGATCTCGGAGAGAATGAGCTTTCCCCCTTCCGTCGCCTTCTTGTAGTACCCCGTCCGCATGAGCTGGAACGCCGTTCCGTCCTCAGCCTCCGAAAGATAGGGCTCTGCCTTGACCGCGAAGATGTGTTCGGAGTCAAGATTGATCCGCTCCGAGAAATCCTGCCCGCTGTAATCGGCGTCATTGAGGAGATGGTCGTACTGTCTGAGTTCCGCGTCCACGCAGGTTTCGGCGTTCACCCAGTGCAATACCCCCTTCGCCTTGATACCGCTCGTATCGCTCCCCGATCTGCTCTCGGGGAAGTAGGTGCACTTGACTTCGACGACGTTTCCGTTCTCATCGGTGACTGCCTCGTCCGCCCGTACGATATAGGCGCTCTTGAGGCGGCAATACCCGCCGATCCTGAGGCGGTGATACTTGGGGGGAGGGTCGAGGGAGAAGTCGCTCCGCTCGATGTAGAGTTCCTTCCCGAACATGATCTTCCTCGTCCCCGCGGTTTCGTCGAGCTGGTTGATGTCGAACTCGGTCTCCTCGCTCCCTTCATAGTTGGTGATCGTGAGCTTCAGGGGCTCGACGACCGCCATGGCACGGGGGGCATGGACGTTGAGATAGTCCCTGACGACCGCTTCGAAGTAGCCGATCTCGCACTCCGACTGCGCCTTGGTGACTCCCGCCCTTGCACAGAAGTCCTTGATCGCCTCGGCGGGGATGCCGCGGTTTCTCAGTCCCGCGAGGGTGGGCATTCTCGGATCGTCCCAGCCGTGCACGCTTCCCTCCTCGACGAGCTTTTTGAGATACCGCTTGCTCATGACGAGGTTGGTGAGATTCAGCCGTGCAAACTCGATCTGGCGGGGCTTGGGGGAGAAGCCGAGGCTGTACCCGACCCAGTCGTAGAGGGGACGGTGATCCTCGAATTCCAGCGTGCAAAGGGAATGGGTGACGCCCTGCAGATAGTCACAGATGGGGTGGGCGTAGTCGTACATCGGGTAGATGCACCATTTGTCCCCCGTCCTGTGGTGGGTGGCACGCAGAATGCGGTAGATGACGGGGTCGCGGAGATTGACGTTGGGGGATGCCATGTCGATTTTGGCGCGGAGGCACTTTTCGCCGTCTGCATACTTCCCGTCCCTCATCTCGCGGAAGAGCTTCAGATTCTCTTCGGGGGTACGGTTTCTGTACGGGCTCTCCGTGCCGGGCTCGGTGAGCGTCCCGCGGGTCTCCCTGATCTCATCGGCGGAGAGGTCGCAAACGAACGCCTTGCCGTCCATGATGAGCTTTTCGGCATAGGAATAGATGATGTCGAAGAAGTCGGAAGCGTAGACTTCCTTCTCCCAGTGATAGCCGAGCCAGCGGATGTCGCGGCGGATGGCGTCGACGAACTCCGTCTTTTCCTTGGAGGGGTTGGTGTCGTCGAAAAAGAGATTGCATTTGCCGCCGTACTTTTCCGCCGTGCCGAAGTTGATGAACATACTCTTGGCGTGCCCGATGTGAAGGTACCCGTTGGGTTCGGGCGGGAAACGGGTCTGGACCGTGCCGATCTTCCCCGCCGCGATGTCCTCTTCGATGAATTGTTCGATAAAATTGTCCGCCATATGTACTCCGTTTGATACTGTATAATATTTCACGGTCTATTATAGCATATTTTTCGAGGATTGCATACTGTTTGCGGGTGGAATTTTTTGTTTTTTTCACAAAGTGCCCCTTGGGGGCCCTTTCTGAGGAAATAGGCGTGACCGAAGGACCACATGAAAGAAGGACCGAATCCATTTTCAAAAAATAGGGGTCGGGTTTTGCGAATCGCTTGACCGCTCCGCGTTTTCTTTGTATAATATGCTATGTATGCGGTCCCCGCATCATCTTGCTCCGCGTCCTGCGTCATCCTGCCCCGCGCACATTCTTATTGCTCTAAGCGCGGCACAAGGAGCGTCAGCGACGAAGTAACCCCCGCACGTTACTTCCGCGTCATTCTGAGACAGTGAGTTGTACGCAGTCCGAAGTGCAAGTTTCGAAGAATCTCGCGGGGGAAGGCAATGCGATTATGCGGTGAGATCCTTCGGGACTTTCTCTCGCGAACTCCGTACAGCCGTTCCCGCTCAGGATGACGCCGCACCACCAACGCTCCCTAAGGGTGGGCAAAGGGGTGACGGAGCAAACAAATCGAGCGAAATAAGTTCTAAATTACGTGCCTTAGGCGGAATTGACTTCCGCCGTGGGCTTTGGGCGGCAGGGACCGCCGCAAAGCCCGTCGGCGAGGC
>CANQLW010000053.1 GCA_947624805.1 uncultured Clostridia bacterium
TTCTGGACGGCACCTTTTCAGAGGAAAAGGACTTCTGCCGGAACCGCCTGCCGGTAGCTTATCTGCCCAACGCGCCGATAATTGAAACAAACCCCCACCCGACGCGGCTACGCCGCGTCGGGTGGGG
Source organism: uncultured Clostridia bacterium (assembly GCA_947624805.1). GTDB lineage: Bacteria > Bacillota > Clostridia > Christensenellales > Borkfalkiaceae > Gallimonas. Next base: position 128 of record CANQLW010000053.1, read on the forward strand.
GTTGATTCGCTCTTCCAATGGGCCAAGGAGCGCTTATACGAACTGGGTCAGGAATTCGTTCGTGTAGGTGCCCGAGAGGGCGTTATAGAGGTCGTTCGCGCGGACGTCGAGGGTAAAACAGCCGAGTGCGTCCTTCTTCAGAAGAGAATAGTCGCTCTTACGGGCGATGACGGGGATGGAGCCCGTGAGGGAGGAGAGGACCTCTTCGGCCAAGTCCGCTCTCACGGCAAGCACATTGGCGTAGAGCGGGGATCCGAGAAAGGATCTTACTTCTTTCAGCCCGATACCGAGAAAATTCTGCATGAGAATACGCTTGAGGCGGGAGAGGGTGTACCGCTTGGAGACGACTTTCCCGAGCAGGAGATCGTAATCGGGATTGCTCTTTGCCATTGAGACGAGACGGTTCTCCAGCCCCTCCGCGCAGTCGGGTGTCCCTGCGATCTCCTCCCGCTCCGCCCGCAGAAGGGCGAGGAGCACGGCCTGTTGATAGGGGATATCACGATAAAATGCGGCGTCGGTGAAAACGTCCTCGGGCAGGTTCCCCTTCAGCGCCCGCTTGTGGCGGCCGACTTCTCCCAGAAGCCCCCTGATCGCCGTCGAGGAGGAAATATGCTCCCCGATCTTTTTGTCGGTATGGGCGCTCCCCCTTCGGAGAATGGGAAGGGGCAGGATAGAGCTCTCCTCCCTGATGAGGGCGCGGCAGTACTCCGTCCCGAGGATATTATTGGGAGTATCGAGAAAGTTTGCGCCGATCTCCGCCCCCGATTCGAGCAGGGCGGCATTGCGTGCACGGATGTAGGACGTCCCGTCCTTCATCTTCTCTTTGAGCAGGGCACGGAACCGTCTGTCCTCCGAGGAGAGCGTCTCGGCGGCATGGATAAAATCCTCCCTCGTCCCGCTCTCACAGCCGAATGCGAGCGCCTCGACATGATCAAGCGCAGAGAGGATATGCACGGCGCCCGAGGCGAAGAGCTCGGCGGGGGAGACTGCAAACGCCGCGGGGAGCTCCAGAACGGCGTCTGCACCGTTCTCCACGGCATGGCGGGCACGGATATATTTATGGAAGACCGCCGCCTCTCCTCTTTGGGTGAAATTCCCGCTCATGAGGCAGAGGATATGGTCATAGCCCGCCCGCCTGATCTCTTCGAACAGGTACGCGTGCCCGTTGTGGAAAGGATTGAATTCGCAAATTACCGCACAAAATTTCATACGATCCTCAAACAGACGGCTTTCGGGGATCCCGCCCGCGGACGCCTCATCGGGCGCCTTGCAGAAGTCTGTACTTTTATTGTACCATGTTTGCGGGAAATGTCAACCCAATCGGCGTTAGAAGCAGGCAAGAGGGTTCTGCCTATATGGTGCGCCGCCCCGCCCGCGGACGCCTTCTTCGGCGCGGGCTGAGTCCCGCGTCACTTACATCTTTTGCAAATCCTTCCACAAAATTTCATTTTTCCTTTACAATTTCCGTATCATGTTGTATAATAGAACGGAAATTTCCTTCGGCGTCATGATACATGAAGCGGAGAGAAAAATAAAGCATTCAACGGAGAAAAATTGTATGGCATTCATGGACAAAGTAAAAGCGCTCGGCAGAAACATGATGGAGAGCGGGACGCTCATCGGCGAGATCAAGAAAAAGGCGAGCGCGATCCACAAGAAGATCGTCCTCTGCGAGGGCGAGGATAAGCGCGTCGTCGAGGCGGCTTCCGTCTGCGTGCAGGATGGCATCGCGCAGATCGTTCTGCTCGGCAATCCCGACAGGATCAAACTCGACAATCCCGATATCGACCTCACGGGCGTCGAGATCGTCGATCCCGAGACTTCTCCCAAACTCGGGGAGTATGCCGCGCTCCTCTATGAGCTCCGCAAGGCAAAGGGCATGATGGAGGAACAGGCAAAAGAGCAGGCCAAAGATCCCACCTTCTTCGGCGCACTCATGTTGAAGAGCGGGGACGTCGACGGGCTCGTCTCGGGCGCTTGCCACTCCACGGCAAACACCCTGCGCCCCGGGCTCCAGATCATCAAGACCGCCCCGGGCGTTTCCGCCGTCTCCAGCTTCAATCTCATGGTCGGGAGCAACAAATATGTGGAGGATAACGTCCTCGTCTTTGCCGACTGCGGGCTGAATCCTACATATACCGCGGAGGGACTTGCCGACTGCGCGATCGCGACGGCCAAGAGCGCCAAGGAGATCGCAGGGATCGAGCCCCGCGTTGCAATGCTCTCCTTCTCGACGAAGGGCAGCGCAAAGCACGACAACGTCACCCTCGTGCAGGAAGCGACGAAGATCGCCAAGGAGAAGGCGCCCGATCTCATGCTCGACGGCGAGCTCCAGTTCGACGCCGCGCTCGTGCCCGAAGTCGCCGCGCTCAAGGCGCCCGATTCCAAGGTCGCAGGCCATGCAAACGTGCTCATCTTCCCCGATCTGCAATCTGGCAATATCGGCTATAAGATCGCCGAGCGCCTCGGCGGGTTCCAGGCGATCGGACCCATCTGTCAAGGCTTTGCAAAGCCCCTCAACGACCTCTCCCGCGGCTGCAAGATGTCTGACATCGTCGGCGCGGTCGCGATCACGGCATTGCAGTCCGTAAAGTGAGGGAAAAAATCATGAAAATCCTTGTCATCAACGCGGGGAGCTCTTCCCTCAAATATCAGCTCATCAACATGGAGACGGAGGAAGTCATCGCCAAGGGCGGATGCGAGCGGATCGGCATCAGCGGCGGGAAACTCACCCATAAAGCGAACGGGAAGACCTTTGTCGTCGAACAGGACCTTCCCGACCACAAGGCGGCGATCTCCCTCGTCCTCAAAGAACTCGTCGACAAAGAGGCGGGCGTCATCAAGTCGATGGATGAGATCGATGCCGTCGGGCACCGCGTCGTCGCCTCGGGCGAGACGTTCACGAAGACGACGCTCGTCACGGACGAGACGATGAAGGCGCTCGAGCCCCTCTCCGAGCTTGCACCCCTCCATAACCCGCCCGCGATCCTCGGCATCAACGCCTGCCGCGAGGTCATGCCGGATAAGAAGATGGCGATGGTCTTCGATACTTCCTTCCACGCCACCATGCCGCCCTATGCCTACCTCTACGGCATCGATTACGACGACTACAAGACCTATAAGGTGAGAAAGTACGGCTTCCACGGCACGTCGCACAAATATGTGTCCGCGGCGGCGGCGGAGTACCTCGGCAAGAAGCCCGAGGAGCTCAAAATCGTCACCTGCCACCTCGGCAACGGGAGCTCCATCTCGGCGGTGAAGGGCGGCAAGTGCATCGATACGTCGATGGGATTCACCCCCCTCGCGGGCGTGCCCATGGGGACGAGGAGCGGGGATATCGATGCCGCTGCGCTCGAGTTCCTCTGCGCCAAGAAGGGGATGACCTTTGCGGAGGGCATGAATTATCTCAACAAGAAGTGCGGGATGCTCGGCGTCTCGGGCGTCTCCTCCGATTTCCGCGATCTCTGCGCGGCGGCGGATGAGGGGAACGAGCGGGCACAGCTCGCCCTCGATATGTTCGCCTATGCCTGCAAGAAGTACGTCGGCGCATACATGGCGGCGCTCGGCGGGCTGGACGTCATCGTCTTTACGGCGGGCGTGGGGGAGAACACTCCCTCCGTGCGTGCGGGCGTCTGCAACGGACTCGAAGCCTTCGGCGTCAAGCTCGACGCGGCGAAGAACGAGTACAAGAACGACGGCACAATCCATGATCTCTCGGCGGCGGATTCCAAGGTGAAGATCCTCGTCATCCCCACCAACGAAGAGCTCGTGATCGCCCGCGAGACGGCGGCTCTCCTCTGATATTTTCCGAATTTCGGAAAAACAGCCGAGATAACGCCCAAAATCGGTTGACAGAAGAGCGCAAATAAAATATAATTAAGCAGTCAATGATTCCGAGGATCGACGTGCGCAGCGCTTTGGCGCGGAAAAATTACACGGGCGAGCTTGAATTTACATTCGAAGCGGATGCAGACTGGCTCGACATTCCCTATACGGAGTTTTCTGCTCCCGTCAGCGCGAAGTTGTATTACGAGATACGGAACGAAGACAAAGTCTTGCTGGAAGGAACTGTGACATTCGCCCTCAAGGGGCTGTGCTCGCGGTGCCTGAGCGAGGCGGAGCGGCGGATCTCATACGAGACGGAAGGAGTCTTCTCCGCATTCCCCAAGGATGTGGAATACGGATTCCAAAACGGCTTTGTCGATCTGAGAGAGTTCTTGCGGGACAGCGTGATGTTTGCGCTTCCGCAGAGGCTTCTGTGCGATGCTTGCGCGGAAGAGGAATAAACGAGAATAAGAGGTGTAAGATGGCAGTCCCCAAGAGAAAACAATCCAAGAGCAGAACAAACAAGCGCTTTGCAAACTACAAGGCCACTGCGGCGACGCTCGTCAAGTGCCCGCATTGCCATGAGCTCAAAGTGGCTCACAGGGTTTGCGCGAACTGCGGCTGGTACGACGGAAAAGAAGTCGTTCCCGAGCCCGAAGAAAAGAAGAACTGACCAAAGAAGGCGGACATTGCGGTCCGCTTTTTTTGACTGCACGCAGACGGCTGCGGAGAATCGCCCGATGCAGCCACGGCAAGGAGATCTTCATGAATCAAACCGCATTCTATCAGTTATCTTACGGCGTGTATCTTTGTACCTCGTGGGATGAGGGCAGGCCCGTCGGCTGTGTCGCCAACAGCGCGATGCAGATCACGGCAGACCCCGCGACTATCGCCGTAAGCCTCAATAAGGTCAATCATACCCACAAATGCGTGGAGGAAACGGGGTATTTCTCTGTCTGCGTGCTCGGCGAGAATGCAGATCCCAAGCTCATCGGAACCTTCGGCTTCCGTTCCTCGCGGGATGCCGATAAATTTGCGGAGACGCCCTATCATGTGCGCTCCAAACTTCCCGTCGTGGACGATTGCCTGTGCTATTTCGCCTGCAAAGTGATCGGGAAGATGGAAACTTCCACCCATACCGTCTTTTTGGGCGAAGTGTACGATGCCGAGGTCCTGCACGGCGGCACGCCGATGACGTATGCCTATTACCACAAGGTATTAAAGGGCAAGACGAGCGTCAATGCGCCCACATATGTCAAAGAGGAGCCCAAGGCGGAGACGGGCTCACGGTACGTCTGCAAGGTCTGCGGGTATGAATACGACGGGGATATCCCCTTCGAGGATCTGCCCGACGACTGGGTATGCCCCCTGTGCGGCGTCGGAAAGGATATGTTCATGAAGATCGGCGGCGAGGAGAAAAAGAAATACCGCTGCAAGGTCTGCGGGTATGAGTACGACGGGAAGATCCCCTTTGAGGAGCTCCCCGACGACTGGATCTGCCCCTTATGCGGCGAGCCCAAGAGCGCCTTCGAAGAAGCGAAATGAAGTTTTCAAAAACGGCGGTGACCCCGTCGTTTTTTTATTCCGCCTTCTCGTCCGCGGGGGGTATCAAGAAGATTTGTGCAACTTGTACAAAAGATTTGTCTGTTTTTTTCTTGAAAGCTGCGGCAAAGTCGTGTAAAATAACAGTATAAAACATAGGGAGGAAAATTATGGCAGGTCTTTTGCTGAAAGGCATCAACAAAGTTTATCCCGGCGGAAATCAGGCAGTATTCAATTTCTGCCTTGAGATCAGGGACAAGGAATTCATGGTCTTCGTCGGCCCCTCGGGCTGCGGTAAGTCCACAACGCTCCGTATGATCGCAGGTCTTGAGGAGATCAGCTCGGGCGAGCTCTACATCGACGGCAAGCTCGTCAACGACGTCGTCCCCAAGGACAGAGATATCGCAATGGTCTTCCAGAACTACGCGCTCTATCCCCATATGTCCGTTTACGACAATATGGCGTTCGGCTTGAAGCTCCGTAAGATCCCCAAGGATGAGATCGACAGGCGCGTCAAGGAAGCCGCCAAGATCCTCGGCATTACCGATTATCTGTCCCGTAAGCCGAAGGCTCTTTCGGGCGGTCAGAGACAGCGTGTTGCGCTCGGGCGTACCATCGTCCGTGAACCCAAGGTCTTCCTGCTCGACGAGCCTCTGTCCAACCTCGACGCGAAGCTCCGCGCCCAGATGCGTACCGAGATCAGTAAGCTCCACGTCCGCCTCGCTACGACCTTCATTTACGTCACCCACGACCAGATCGAGGCAATGACGATGGGTACCCGTATTGTTGTCATGAAGGACGGCTTCATGCAGCAGGTCGATACCCCTCAGAACCTCTATGACTATCCCATCAACCTCTTCGTTGCAGGCTTCATCGGCACGCCTCAGATGAACTTCTTCAAGAATGCGACGATCACCTCCGAAGGCAAGAAGATTTACGTCAACTTCATCGGCGGCAACAGGATCCTGCTCCCCGAGACGATGGTGAAGCGTATCAAGAATCTTGACGAGTATAAGGACACGGGGAAGGAAGTGACGCTCGGCGTCCGTCCCGAGGACATCCACGAGGACGAGCGTTTCATCGCCACCTCGCCCGAGACCGTCGTCAACGCGAAGATCGACGTCATCGAAAAGCTCGGCGCCGAGATGCAGATCTACTGCGACCTCGACTTTGAGAGCGAGAAGACGTCCGTCGTCGAGAACTCGGCGCAGATGGTTGCGAAGATCTCTTCCCGTGCAACCGTTTCGCTCGGCGAAGTCGTCAAACTCGCCTTCGATGCCCGCCACGTGCATCTCTTCGACGGTTACACCGAAGCGACGATGCTCGAACGCGATGAGCACTATGACGTCATCCCCGAGAATGCCGAGGGCGCATCCTTCGTACCGCCCACGCCTCAGGAGATGAAGGCGCAGATCGATGCCGCCCGCGTCGTCACCAAGGAGATGAAGAAGCAGGCGAAGCGCGACGAGCGCATGGCCGCAAGAAAGGCCGCTGCGGAAGCACAGGCGACCGAGAACGCTCCCGAGGACGCGGAGAACGCCGAAGCGCCCGCATCCGACGACGACAACGCCAACAACCAGTAAATCCATCGACCCCAAAAGGGCGTCCCTCCGGACGCCCTTTTTCATATAAATCGTCAAAACGCTTGACAAGAGGCATTGATATGCTTATAATAACATATGTTATATAACGAAAGTTATTTCGGGAGGCGGAGATGCCGAAAACGAGAACGATCACGGAGGAGATGATTCTGAAAGCCGCGGCGGAAGTCGTGAGCGAGGGAGGGGCGGAGGCGCTCAATGTGCGCAGTATCGCTCAAAGGCTCGGGTGTTCCACCCAGCCGATCTATTCTGTCTTCCGCAATATGGAAGCGCTCGTGCGTGCCTTGTTCGGGGAGGCGAAGGCGCAGTACAGGAGGCACATCGACGCGTGCATCAAGGAGAGCACGGGGAGCAAATACGAATGCTACGGGCTGGGCTTTGTCCGCTTTGCACGGGATGAGAAGGGGCTCTTCCGTTTCCTCTTCCTCTCGGGCAAGGGGACGCCCGATCCCTTCCTCGATGACATCGTCGACGACATGATCGCGATCTACAAGATGCCCGCCGGCATTGCCCGCAGTTTCCATGCTGACATGGCTGTCTTTTCGTTCGGGCTCGCCGTGCTCGTCAACAAGCAGTCCGACGCGCTCTCGGAGGAGCAGATCTCCGAGGCGTTCAAGCGGGAGTTCTATGCCCTCTACGGCTTCTACTTCCCCAAGCGCAAACGGTTTTGGGAGGAAGCATGAACGCAGTCGAAGTGAGACATCTCTCCAAATATTATAAGGACGTCAAGGCGGTCGACGACATCTCTTTCACCGTAAAGGAGGGAGAGTTTTTCGCCTTCCTCGGCGTGAACGGCGCGGGGAAGAGCACGACGATCTCCGTCCTCTGCGGCAAGGAACAGAAGACGGCGGGGACGGTGAGGCTCATGGGGCGCGAGATCGATGCCGAAACGCGGCGGAGCGTCGGGGTCGTCTTTCAGGACAGCGTCCTCGACCGTGCGCTCACCGTTCGTGAAAACCTTTGCTGCCGCGCTGCGCTCTATGGGCTCTCGGGGGCGAAACAGACGGAGGCGATCGGGCGGCTCACGGACCTCTTCTCCCTCGGCGGCATCCTGAAACGTCCCGTCGGGAAGCTCTCGGGCGGGCAGCGCAGGAGGGTGGATATCGCCCGCGCGCTCGTGCATTCTCCCCGTCTTCTCATCCTCGACGAGCCGACGACGGGACTGGATCCGCGGACGCGCAGCGACGTGTGGAAGATCGTCCATTTCCTCCGAAAAGAGCGCGGGCTCACCGTTTTTCTGACGACGCATTACATGGAGGAAGCGGCGGAGGCGGATCATGTCGTCATCATCGATTCGGGCAAGATCAAGGCGGACGATTCTCCCCTCGCGCTCAAAGATCGATATGCCTTTGACACAATTACCCTATACCATGTCCGCGAACTCACCTTACAAAATCTGTCTATCCCCTATGAAAAAGTCGGGGAAGGGCTTCGGATCAGGGTGTCCGATCCCGCCGAAGCGACCAAGCTCATCCTGACATACCCCTCTCTTTTTCAAGATTATGAAATCAAGAAGGGCGGTATGGATGAGGTCTTCCTCGCCGTCACGGGGAAGCGGGGAGGGGATCGATGAAGACGCAATTTTTCTCGCTCGTAAAGCGCAACTGCAAGATCTTTTTCAAGGACAAGGGGGTCTTTCTGCCCTCGCTCATCACGCCGCTCATCCTGCTCTTTCTCTTCATCGCCTTCCTCGGCAACATCTATCGTGACAGCATCCGCTCTGTCGTGGAGGGGTTTCCGATCTCGGACGGGCTCGTGGAGAGCATTGCGAGCGGCTGGCTGGTCTCCTCCCTCGTCTCCGTCTGCGCCGTGACGATCGCATTCACGGCGAATACCGTCATGGTACAGGATAAGGTTACGGGAGCGCGGAACGATTTCCTCATCGCACCCGTCTCCGCGCGTCTTCTCGCCCTCTCGTATTTTGTCTCGACCTACCTCGTCACCGCCTTCATGTGCTTTGTTGCACTCGGCGCGGGGTTCATCTATATGGGCATCGCGGGGTGGCACCTGACCGTCTCCGATTTCTTCCTCACCGTCCTCGATCTTCTGCTCATGATCCTGTTCGGGACGGCGCTCTCCTCGATCGTCTGCTTCTTTTTGGACTCGCAGGGGGGTATCGCGGCGGTACAGGCGACTGTCTCCTCGGCGTACGGCTTCCTCTGCGGGGCGTATATGCCCCTGTCCTCCGTCACCGATTGGCTCCACAATACCCTCATGTTCCTGCCCGGGACGTACGGCACGGGGCTCATCCACCTGCATCTCATGGGCGGCGCGATTGGAGCGCTCTCGGGGGAGGGGGTCCCCGCGGAGATGATCGCGGGCATGAAGGAGGGATTCGACTGCACACTGCAATTTTTCGGCACGGATGTACCCGTGTGGACCTCTTATCTCGTGCTCGCGGCGGCGGGGTGTATTCTCCTCGGCGTCTGTCTCGCGATAAATCTTTCCCGTAAGAACAAATCCTCTTGACAAAAAAGCCGTAATATAGTATAGTTATGAACGAAAATCGAGGCAACTGCCATGAAAGTCAATGTTAAGGTCTTAAAAGAGAATGCGAAACTGCCCGTCTACGGCTCTCCCTATGCCGCGGGCGCCGATCTCTACGCCGCCGAGGGGGCTGAGATTCCCGCGGGGGAGACGCGGCTGATTGCTACGGGGATCGCCGTGGAACTGCCGTCGGGGACCGTCGGGCTCATCTATGCGAGGAGCGGCATGGCCTGCAAGCAGGATCTTGCACCCGCCAACAAGGTCGGGGTCATCGACTGCGACTACCGCGGGGAGATCATGGTTGCCCTGCATAACCACGGGAAGGCTGCACGCTCGATCGCCGTGGGGGACAGGATCGCCCAGCTCGTGATCGCGCCCTATTATGTCGCCGAATTTGAGGAAGCGGAGACGCTCTCGGACACCGTCCGCGGCGTCGGCGGGTTTGGTTCAACGGGGAAGTAAGAACATTGCGCCACTGATCGGCATTCTTCGGAGCCAAGCGGCGTCATCCTGAGCAGGAACGGCTGTACAGAGTTCGCGGAAGGGAGTCCCGAAGGGTCTCGCCGCTACAGCGTGCTGTTTGCCCCCGCGAGATTCTTCGGGAATTACTCTTCGGACTACGTACGACTCACTCTCTCAGAATGACGCGGGGTGTGTGAGGCGCTTTGCCTCCCCGCCCTCCCCCTTTCTAAGGGGTGGAGGCGCCGCTCCACCTCCGCCCTCCCCCTTTCTAAGGGGTGGAGCGGCACAGTTCTCGCTCAACAGTGCAGTGCACTGTGAGCGGCAGCGCAGCTATGCTGCACGCGG
>CANQLW010000054.1 GCA_947624805.1 uncultured Clostridia bacterium
GGCCACGCCTCATGTCGCGGCGCCGCTCACAGTGCACTGCACTGCTGAGCGAGAACTGCGCCGCTCCACCCCTCGGGAGGGGGCATGACGCGCGGGCGCCATTGTCCCCGCCCTCCCCCTTGCCTGCTCCCTTTCCAAGGGTGGAGCAACGCGTTCTGCGAAAGGTCCAGTGGACCTTTCGCGCGTTGCGACATGAGCGAGCGCATTATCTCGCGCGAGCGGTGACCGAGGGCGGGACTCTACCCGCCCGAGATGGGTGGCGCGGCGTAGCCGCGTCAGGTGGGGGTTCGTTTCCAAATTATGTGCCTTAGGCGGAATTCACTTCCGCCGTGGGCGACTCAATTTGGTACCCCACGGGAACCACAATGTCGGGGAGAGCGATGTCGAGCCGCAACTCCATATCCCAGAGGGTAACATTCCTCGAACGTATTTGTTTGCGTAGCAAACAAATCAAGCGAAAAACTTATATGTCTATCTTCCCCTCTTTTGCCCGTGCCTGCATGAGGCGACGTTCTTCCTCTTCCCGCCGCCGCTTCCGTTTCCGCGACTGCACCGTAAGCACGATGACGACCGTCACCGCCGCCGCAAATACCGTCCCCAAGATCACGATCGCCGTGATGAGCGGCGCATCGTCCTCTCTGTCCGTATAGGCGTTCTTCCCGTCCTCGATCCGTTCCTCCGCCGAGAGCGTGAACGACAAATCCCCGAGCGGCAATTTCTCGCGTGTGAGCGTGTACCCGCCCTCCCGCGCCGTAAAGCCGAGCAGCGAGCTCTCCGACAGATAATACGGTGTATCGATATCGATCGTGAGCGTCCCGAATTTACTCCAGCACTGGGCGGGGTTCAGCGTATAGGTATAGCGGTAAAGCAACTGCGAATGGGTATTCTCGACCGTCGGATAGATGGGCGAAGAGACCGCACTCACCGTCCTTCCCCCCGCGGGCACGGTCAGTGAGTACTCATACCACGGCATGAAGCACGCTTCAAGGTCCCGCGGCGTCGCATTGGAGACGGCCGCGTCGGGGAACCGCCCCTTCTCGATATGCTCGACAAGCGCATTCTTCCAATCCTCTACATTGACTGCGGAGAGGGTATGAAGGGACTCGGCGAGTGCGGAAAAGGTCATCCTCTCCTCGGAGCGAAGGGTTGCCGCCGCCCTCTCGGCGATCTCGGCGACGCCGTCACGGTAGCGGAAGATCTCCGTCTGTATATCGAGGATGTCCTCTCCGAGCACATAGACGGTGAACGTCTGCGGCTCGCCCGTGCAGTCAAAGTAATGGGAGAGCTTCCCCCGCCCGTCACGGACGCTAAAATTGAAGTGCTCCGAACAGAAGATACGGGACTTCCCGCTCCCCTCAAAGGAGAGCGCAAAATTCGCTCCGCTCCCCCCTTCCGCCGCCGCCTGCAGCTCATAAGTATAGACATGAACGGGCAGGTCGTCGCCGTAAAAGCTCCTCGGCGCGGGATAGAGCCGCGCGAGCCCGACCTCGGGATCGAACCTGTCCGGCATAAACCCGTTCTCGTTATAGGTATGGCGGAGGGTGCATTCGACGGGGCGGCCGTTCTCGGTGACTGTGTATCGCTCGGGCGCATAGGCGTCCTGTATGCGGTCCCACGGCGCATAATCGGGCAGAGCGCCGAAGGGCAGCACGAGCCGAAGCGTCGCATCCTCCTCCGAATTGTTCAAAAAGGTATATTCCGCCGTGAATCTGCCCCCGTAGGCGAAAAACCCGTCCGCGTCCCCGAACGTGCCGTCGGGGAAGCTGTCGAGGGTGAGCAACAGATGCGCCCGTTCGATCTCGACGCCGCTGTCTCCCGTGAGGATCGCCCCCACGCCGTCTGCCCCTTCACGATAGGGCGACACTCCCGCCGCGGCGCGCTCCGTACCGACCGAAAAAGCGGCCGCCGAAAGGGGCAGCGCGAGCAAGACTGCGCCGATTCCCCGATGCCTCATACCTTCCCCTCCTTTGCGCCCGCGTCGGGCTGCATCAGCCTGAATTCCGCCCAAAAACAGCTCCCCTTCCCCACCTCGGAGATGACGCCGAAGGGGGCATCGTGCTGCAAGAGAATGCTTTTCACGATGGAGAGCCCGAGCCCCGAGCCCTGCACGGGCCGTTTATGGGACCGTCCCGATCTGTAATATCTGTCCCAGATGGTATCGACTTCCTCGGGCGGGATCCCGTTGCCCGAGTCGATGACTTCGAGCCGCGCCATCTCCCCCCGCCGTCCGAGCTTGACCCGTACCCGTTTGTCCTCGCCCGTGTAGTTGACGGCATTGCCGATGAGATTATAGACGACCTGACCGATCCTCATCCGCTCGGCACAGATCATGAGCCCGTCCTCGATCAAGACTTCGAAGCGGTACCCCTGCGTCTTCTCGAGATAGTCGAAGCGGGAGACGATGGCGTGCACCTCCGCCGAGAGATCGAACGCCGTCTTCTCCTCCTCTTCCCCCGCCCGAAGCCGCGAGAGGTCCAGAACGTCCGAGACGAGCGCGGAGAGTCTGTCCGCCTCGTCGATGATGATCTGCGCGTGTGCATCCCGTTTTTCCTTGTTCTCACCCGAGATCTCGCGGATCATGGAGGCGTAGGCCTTGATCATCGTGAGCGGCGTCTTGAAGTCGTGTGAGATGTTTGCGACGAGCTCCCGCTGCGTCATATCCGCCTTGGAGATCTCGCGGCGGGCGTCGTCGAGCGCCTCGGAGAGCTCCGAGATCTCCGAGAAATAATATTTCTTCCCGCGATCGGGACTGTAATTGCCCCGTGCGAGCTCCTTTGCCTGTTCCGTAACTTCTCCGATCGGCCTCGAGACGAGCATGGAGACGATCGCGCTGAGTGCAAAAGCGACCACGACCGCCGTCAGGGAGGCGATGAGGGAGACGGGTGCAAATCCCCCGCGGAACCCCTCGATCGGGGCGAGCGACAGCGTCAAAAAGAGCAGATACGCCCTGCCGTCGAGCGTGAGATCTGTCCCGTAGACGAGTTCCGTGCCGTCGGGACTGAACACGGGCTTCTCCTTCCCCGTGAGCGCCGCGGCATACTCCTCAAACGTCGCACGGGGATGCTCCTCCCCCGCATAGGTGAGGGCGGAACCGTCCTCCACGGAGTAAAGATATGCGCCGCCGACCCCCTCTTCATAGGCGACGGAGGGAATGATGTCCTCGCCCTCTTCGGGCAGTTCACGAAGGATCCGCTCCCCCGCCCCGACGAGATTTTGGCAGGCGGTCTCATAGAGCTTACTCGAAGCGAGCGTATGATAGATCGCCGTAAGCGCGGCGATGAGGACGACCGACAGCAGGGACAGGACGATCCAGAGCGTGAAATTGAGCGAGCGGAAGGTCCTCCTCCGCACGGCTTTTTTGATCCCCTTGGCGTCCTTCAGCATACTTCGAATTTATAGCCGACGCCGCGGAGCGTCACGATATATTTTCTGTATTCCCCGAGATTGCCGCGCAGCATCTTGATGTGCGTGTCCACCGTACGGTCATCCCCGTAGAAATCATAGCCCCAAACTTCACTGAGCAGTTTTTCACGGGAGAGCGCGACCCCCTCGTTCTGCACAAAATAGAACAGGAGCTCATATTCTTTGGGGGTAAGGACGAGCCGCCGCCCGTCCGCAAAGACATTCCGCCCCACCAGATCCACTTTGAGCCCGCCGAATTCATAGACATCGGCAGGACGGGCATTTTTGCCGCGCTTCATGAGGACGTGCAGCCGCGCCATGACTTCTTTGGGGGAAAAGGGCTTCGTCACATAGTCGTCCGAGCCGATCTCGAATCCGAACAGCTTGTCGTATTCCTCTCCCCGCGCCGAGAGCATCAGAACGGGCACGTCCGAGAACTTTCTGATCTCCTTGACGGCAGAGAACCCGTCGAGACGGGGCATCATGACGTCCATGACGACGGCGTCGAAGGTCTGGTTTTTGCAGAGATTGACGGCCTCCATGCCGTCGGCGGCCTCGACCGCCTCCCCGCCTTCAAATTCCACATATTCACGGATGACGGCGCGGATCATCGCCTCGTCATCTACGATCAGGATCTTCATGTGTATCTCCTTTTACAAAGTATAAAAGAACTCTATCACGTTTTCAAAACAAGAGCGTGAAAATCTTGTGAAATTCTTTCTTTTTCCATTTTATCACACTTTTCCCCGTTTTGCAACCCCTGCGTATTACGGCCATTCTGCCCTGCCCCTCGCGTCATTCTGCCCCGCGCGGTCATCCTGTCCCGTCCCCCGCGTCATCCTGAACCCCCGTAGGGGGTGAAGGATCCCACCAAACGGAGTCCGCCCCTCGCCTGCCCTTCCCCCCACCCCCCGCGTCATCCTGAACCCCCGCAGGGGGTGAAGAATCCCGAAGAACGAAGTCCGACAGAGCTCCTCCCTCCCCCCGTGTCATCCTGAACCCCCGTAGGGGGTGAAGGATCCCGAAGAACGGAGTCCGAAAAGCGCCCGCCGACTTTGTCGGCGGGCGCACAAAAATGCTCACTTAATTGTCCTTTGTCCAAACGACGGGTTGATTTGTTTCGGGGTCATAGTGCCAATGCTCTCCGTCGTAATTTTCTTCCGCGCTGTAATAATAACGTTTTGCACTTGCTAATTCGATATTATCTGAATCGATTTCTATCTCATCCCATTCATCCGATGTGCCCATATAAAATACACTTTTAAGCCGCCTACAACCATAGAATGTATGTTCTCCAATCGACGTTACGTCGTCTGGAATTATAATGCTCGTTAGTCCGCTACAACCGCTGAACGCCGAACTTCCAATCGATGTCACACCATCAGGTATAATAATGCTTGTTAGCCCACTGCACCAGTAAAACGAGCCGTTTCCAATCGAGGTTACGCTGTCGGGAATCGTAATGCTTGTCATTCTGCTACAACTGTTGAATGCAAAACTTCCAATCGATGTCACACTGTCGGGAATCGTAATGCTCATTAGTCCGCTACAACTGTTGAATGCCGAACTTCCAATCGATGTCACACTATCGGGGATCGCAATGTCCGTCAGTCCACTGCAACCGTAGAATGCGCTATCGGCGATGCCTTTTGTACCAGACCTGACAACAATTTCTGTTGCTGATTTATCGCAACCTATGGCCCATTGATTTACATAATTTACGCCGTTCTCCTGCTGTATAATTTTATCACAGCCCTCGAACGCGCGGCTTCCAATTGAAGTCACACTGTCGGGAATTGCAATGCTTGTCAGTTCACTGCAATCGCTGAACGCCGAATCTCCAATCTCCGTCACGCTTTCGGGAATTGTAACGCTTGTCAGGCCACTACAATACATGAACACCCCCTCGCCGATTGAGGTCACGCCGCTACCGATCGTCACGCTTTCAAGCCCGATGCAATTCTTGAACGTCTCCTCGCCGATCGAAGTCACGCTGCTACCGATTGTCACGCTTTCAAGCCCACTGCAATCCAAGAACGCCCTCACCCCAATCGTCGTCACGCTATCTGGAATCGTTATGCTTGTCAGTCCGCTGCAATTTTCGAACGCCCACCTCCCAATCGAGGTCACGGTGTCCGGAATGGCAATGCTTGTAAATCCGATGCAATTCTTGAACGCCCCTTCACCGATCGAGGTCACGCCGCTGCCGATTGTCACGCTTTCAAGCCCGGTGCAATCCTCAAACGCACTCTTCCCAATCGAGGTCACGCTACTGGGAATTGTAATGCTTAGTAGCTTCCTGCAATATTTGAATGCTTCTTCTCCAATCGAGGTTACGCCGTTGGGGATCACACTGTTTATGCAACCCACAATCAGAGTATTCGATTGTTTTTCAATCAAACAATTTTGCTCGCTCCTGTAAACATTATTCCCCGATGCAACTGAAATACATTCAAGCCCTCTACAACCACTAAACGCATAATCACCAATCGACGTCACACTGTCAGGAATTTCAATGCTCGTCAGTCCAGTGTAATTTTTGAATGCGGAAGCCCCGATTTCAGTAATAGGTATTCCCCAATAATCGCTTGGAATGATAAGATCGTTTCCAATGAAAGCGCCAATTCCTTTTATAGAATACGTGCCGTCATCTTTTAATTCGAACGACAAATTAAGGTGCCCGCACGGACAATTGATCGTTGCACTTTTGTGCTGATGCTCTTCTTTTGCAAATACATTTCCGCCGATTTTCAAAACGTCGTCAATGAGTGTGCCATCGAGTTTCATCGTGGACATACCCGTCTTGTCCATGCCGTTCGATGCATCGAAAAAAAGGATCACGTTTTCGCCTTCGAATTCAATCGTTCCCTTGTTACCGTCCTCATCTTCCCATGTGCTGCCCGAAAGCTTGTAATATCTCTCCGTATTGTACTCTTCCGTTTCACCGTTGTAGGCGTAATAAATTCCGTTATGACGGTTGGCGAGTCCAACGGGAACTGCGATGCCGACGGCGACCGCAACAACGAGCACAACGGAAAAAAATGCCGTCAGTTTTTTGTGCCACTTTATCCAAGTTTCCACCGCCGTGGGCTTTGCAGCTGCGATTTTATTCTCTTGCACCGCAACAAGTGCAGGATATGTACTGCGCAGGTGTTTCCCCACAAAGGCGCACACAAGGGCGGCAAGACACCCGAATAACGTAAACACAAGCGTGAGAATGGGCGCAGCACCCACTGTAAACATTCCCAATCCGCCGTCCTCGTTTGAAATCTGCCCGAGCAGAATGCACGCGATGAGAAAGAGTACGAAGAACAGTACATAGCCGATACCCGTCAGAAAACTGCGCAAAAAAATCGGTTTGCCGAGGAGTGCAATTCGCTTATAACGCGGTTTGGAGAAAAGGGAAAGGACGCAAACCAAGAACGCAACAAACAGCGCGCAGGAAGCAAATACGATGAGCATCGTCAAAGAGCCGGTCAAGGGCATACCGTCGTAATTGGAGATCGCATAAACATTGCCGTAATTTTCGCTCGGGATCGTTTCCCCAAAAAGTTTACCGCCCGGCATTACCGCAACGGGTGCAAGGAAGAAGAGAAACAAAAGCACGGAAATCAGCCCGAATAACACTGCGGGCAAGCCAGAGACCGCGCCATACAATTTTTGCACGCTTGCCGTAACGGACTTTTCTCTTGTCTCGGGCTGTTTTGCCGCAGGCACGGACGACTCATAAAACGAATAGCCGCACTCGGTACAGAACTTCGCATTTCCCGAGAGCGTAGTGCCGCACTGTGGGCAGGTCTTTTGTTCGGTGTACTTCTCGCCACATTCGGGACAGAAATTACCCTCGAATTCCGTACCACAATTTTCGCATTTGTGCATAACATTTCCTCCGTAAAAGATTTTGCGGGCAAAAAATAAGGGCATTCCAATCACGGAACGCCCGCATTGAGTATCCCGTAATTGTTGCCGCACAATTTCTCTCACACACGGAAAGAAGGATACACCAATTGCCAGTGTAGCCATGTGTGAGAAAATATGAAATTGTGCGGCATTTTCAGTATATCACAGTGACAAAGGTTTTGCAAGATTTTTTGGGAAAATTCTGAAAAAAGCCCATCGAAAGCAAGGGGATCCTCCCGGCTTCGCCTCGGGATGATGGGCTGAACCCCTCAATCACTTTCAGCGACAACTCCCCTAAGAGGGGCGCCGAGGAGCACACCCATGTTGAGGCCATAAAAAATTAAAACAAATGTTTGACAAACAAGGGCGGGCGTGCTATAATGGAGGCATGATCGATGAACAGCGGCTGAAAATTCTGACGGAAAGTGCAAAATATGATGTCTCCTGCTCCTCCTCGGGGAGCGCGAGAAGAAACGAAGGCGGCATCGGGAACGGCTATTCCTCGGGGTGCTGCCATTCCTTCACGCCCGACGGGCGGTGCATTTCCCTCCTCAAGATCTTGCTCTCCAACGACTGCATCTTCAACTGCAAGTATTGCATGAGCCGTCAGGACGCCGACGTGCCCCGCGTCAGCGCGACCCCCGACGAGGTCTGCGAACTCGTCATCGACTTCTACAAACGCAATTATATCGAAGGGCTCTTCCTCTCCTCCGCCGTGCACGTCTCTCCCAACCATACGATGGAACAGCTGTACCTCACCGTAAAAAAACTGCGTACGGAGTACAATTTCCACGGCTATATTCATGTAAAGGGCATCCCCCACGCAGATGAGGAGATCGTGAGAAAGACCGCTCTCTTCGCGGACAGGATGAGCTTCAATCTCGAGCTCCCCACCGAAAAGAGCCTCAGACTCCTCGCCCCGCAGAAGAGCCGTGAGAGCCTGCTCCTGCCGATGGCGGACCTCAGGCGGGAAAAGCTCATCTTTCAGGCGGAGAAGCGCAAAGGCCACTTCCTCCCCGCGGGACAGACCACCCAGCTCATCGTCGGGGCGAGCCCCGAGCGGGACGGCACCATCCTCCGTCTCTCCGAGAGTCTCTATCGCAAAAACGATCTGAAACGGGTGTATTACTCCTCCTATGTGCCCCTCGTGCACAATTCCCTGCTGCCCAATGTCGGCGGCGGGGCGCTCAGGGAGCACAGACTCTATCAGGCGGACTGGCTCCTGCGCTTTTACGGGTTCAATGCAGAGGAACTCCTCCCCGCAGACGGCGATCTCTCTTTGGAGTACGACCCCAAGTGTGCATGGGCGCTCGCCCATATGGAGCTCTTCCCCGTCGAGGTCAACAGGGCTCCGCTCGAGGCGCTCCTCCGCGTCCCCGGCATCGGAGCAAGGGGAGCACAGCGCATCCTCGACGCCCGACGCTATACAAAACTGACCTTTGAGGACCTCAAAAAGATGCGTATCGTCCTCAAACGGGCAAAGCACTTCATCACTGCGGGCGGGAAGTTCTACGGGGCAAATGCACAGCGCGTGGCGGGACTTCTCGCCGCGCAGGAACAGAGCGAGCAGGCGACGCAGCTCAGCCTTTTCGACGAAAACGCGCTCTCGGCGCTCACGGGGGAATTATGATCTATTTTTATGACGGCTCCGAGGAGGCGTTCCTCACTGCACTGCTCCTCTCCTATCACGACCCCGCGCCCATATTGACGGCGGGGAACAGACAGCTTGTCCTCGGACAGGAGACGGTATTCGTCCGTGCAGACGCGGATATGGCAAAAAAGGCGAGGGAGCGGCTCCTCACCTTCGATAAAGATTGTATGGCGGATCTCGGCCTGCTCCTGAGGAGCGGCGATGCAGATAAGGACGAGATCGCGCTCCGCTATTTCCGCCTGCTTGCAGAGAAAAAGCGCCCCGTACGCAAAATGCTCTCCGAGGACGCCGCGTTCGCCGCCGACACCTGCATCCGCCGCGTCACCTTTGAAGTGCACCGCTTTCACGGCTTCGTCCGTTTTATGCAGTGCGCCAGCGGCACCCTCTATGCCCCCATTTCCCCCGACAACGATATCTGCGATCTGCTCCTGCCCCACTTCCGTGCACGGCTCCCACAGTTCCCCTTTGTCATCCATGACGTCAAACGGGGCAAGGCGGCAGTCTATGACGGGGAACATTCCTTCTTCGCCCCCCTGAAAGAGGCGGAGATCGTTCTCTCCGCGGATGAATCGGCCTGGCAGGCTCTGTGGAAGGGGTACTATGAGAACGTCAACATCCCCTCCCGCGAACGGCTCAGGCAGATGCGCGGCTATATGCCCGTGCGATACTGGAAATTTATGCCCGAGAAGCATTGATTCAGAGGGCACAGAGCGCGGCAAGATGCGCCCGCTCCTCCTCAAGAATCCCCGCGATCACCTCCGTGACAGCGGGGTTTTTGAGCGCCAAGAGCATCTTGCAATAGGACGCCACGGAAGCCTTCTCCGCCTCGATGTCGGCACGGAGCATCTCGTCTGTCTCCTTTGCATAATTGACGCAGGAGGCGGTATAGTAGGAGACGGGATAGGGCGGGCACGCCGTAAACACGGGCGGCGCCCCCAGCCGCGTGATGAGCGACCCCATCGTCTGCAAATGCCTCATCTCCGCCGCCCCGATCTCCATGAGTACCCCCGCGATACGCTTCTCCCCGCGCTCCCCGAGCAGCACGGCCTGATAGACATATTGCAGCACGGAGGTCAGCTCCCCCTCTTTTCCCGCATACGCCTTCGACACGATACGCAGCGAATTGACATCCTCCCCCACTCTCTCCAGCAGCATCCGCTTCCCCCCGCTCTTTTTTATCAGCCTATGCACTACCCCTCCCTCCACGTTACCCCGAAGGGAAAAGTTCCCCCTGCTTGCCTCTTTTTCGCGGTCATCCTGCCCCGCGCCCCTATGCTCAAATGCGAAACGCATTTTTCGTACACCGCCTGTACCCTGCATTACCGCTCCGACTTTCGGATCG
>CANQLW010000055.1 GCA_947624805.1 uncultured Clostridia bacterium
GGCAAGAGGTAGCGGAGTCCCCCAGAGGGGGTAGGCCTTGGGGGCGGTCTGCTTGCTCATGGGATCCTTCGCTCCGCTCAGGATGACGCGGGAGAGACGCAGGGGGAGGGCAAGAGGTAGCGGAGTCCCCCAGAGGGAGTAGGCCTTGGGGGCGGTCTGCTTGCTCATGGGATCCTTCGCTTCGCTCAGGATGACGCGGGAGAGACGCAGGGGGAGGGCAAGAGGTAGCGGAGTTCCCCAGAGGGGGTAGGCCTTGGGGGCGGTCTGCTTGCTCATGGGATCCTTCGACTCCGCGCTTCGCGCTCCGCTCAGGATGACCGTGTGGGGCAGGATGACCGTGGGGGCGCTTTGTATCGTCGTTCATGATTGCCTCCTTTGCTGTTCTTCGATTGCGGCGAGCATGGAGCGGAGACGGATCTTGACGACGCCGAGGCCCGTGATCTCATCGATCTTGATCTGCGTATAGAGTTTTCCGCTCTTTTCGAGGATGGCGCGGACTTCATCCGTCGTGATCGCGTCGATGCCGCAGCCGAAGGAGACGAGCTGGACGAGGTTCACGTTTTCATGCCTCGCCGCAAATTCCGCCGCGCGGTACAGCCGTGCATGGTATGTCCACTGGTTGAGGACGTTCACCTCGACGAGACTCCCCTCCTCAAAGACGGCGTCCTCCGAGAGGACGGCGATCCCGAGCGAGGTGAGAAGTTTGTCGATGCCGTGATTAATCTCGGGGTCGACATGGTAAGGTCTGCCTGCGAGAATGACGGTCTGTCTGCCCTCTCGCTCCGCCGCCTCCAAGATCCTCTTCCCCTCTGCCACGACGTCTTCATGGAAGCCCTTCAGGCGTGCGAGCCCCGCGCGGAGCCCTTTGCGGATGAGGGAAACGGGTATATTGTACTTTTTGAGCGCCTTTCCGAGCGCTTTTACCGCCGTCTTCTCGTCGTTGAGGTCAAGATAGGGCATGATGAAGTTGTCCCCGTTGAGACGTTCGTTGTTCGCCTTCAGGAGTTCGGAATAATAGGCGACGACGGGGCAGTTATAATGATTGATGCTGTCGTGCTCGTCTAAATTATAGCTCTCACAGGGGTAGAAGATGAAATCGACGCCCTTGTCGAGCAAGCTCTCGATGTGCCCGTGCATGAGCTTTGCGGGGTAGCAGGCGGTGTCGCTCGCAACGGTGTGCTGGCCCCTGAAATAGAGCTCGCGGGAGCTTCTGTCCGAGAGGACGGCCTCAAAGCCGCAGGTCTCGAAAAATTCCACCCACAAAGGGAGCTGTTCGAACATGGCGAGCTGGACGGGGAGCCCCACCCGTGCGCGGGGACGGTCGGCGGGCTTGGGCAGGGACAGGAGTTTTTGATATTTGTAGGCATAAATATCGGGGACATCCTTTTTGACTTTGAGCCCTGCGCCGCGTTCGCATTTGTTGCCCGAAATGAACTTCCTGCCGTCCGAGAAGGTGAGGATGTTCACGCTGCAATGGGAAGTGCATCCGCCGCAGTTGACGGAGCGGGAAGAATAGGTAAAGTTTCTGAGTTCCGCCTCGGTGAGGATGTCGGAAATCAGCTTGTCCGCGGAATTCTCCTTTGCATAGAGCGCCGCGCCGAAAGCGCCCATGAGCCCCGCGATCGCGGGACGGACGACTTCCTTCCCCGTCTCGATCTCGAAGGAGCGGAGCACGGCGTCGTTGAGGAAGGTGCCGCCCTGTACGACGATATGGGAGCCGAGTTCGTCGGGGGTGCGTGCGCGGATGACCTTATAGATTGCGTTCTTGACGATGGACGAGGAGAGGCCCGCGGAGATGTCCTCGATGCTTGCCCCCTCTTTCTGTGCCTGTTTGACCGAGCTGTTCATGAACACGGTGCAGCGGGAGCCGAGCTCGACGGGGTGTTTTGCGAACAGCCCGAGACGGGCGAATTCTTCGATCTCCATCCCCATCGCCTTTGCAAAGGTCTGGATGAAGGAGCCGCAGCCCGAGGAGCAGGCCTCGTTGAGCATAATGGAGTCGATCGCCCTGTTTTTCACCTTAAAACACTTGATGTCCTGTCCGCCGATGTCGATGATGAAATCGACGTCGGGATTGAAGTGCAGTGCGGCCTTGAAGTGCGCCATCGTCTCGACGATGCCGAAGTCAATCTTGAGGGCGGCGCGGATCATATCCTCCCCGTAGCCCGTGACGCAGGCGCCGCGGATGGCGATCCTGTTGTTCGTGATGGAATAGAGTTCTCTGAGTTTGCCTGCGACGATCTCGAGGGGCTGTCCGTTGTTGGACTGGTAATGAGACCATAAGATCTCGTTTTCGGGGGTGATGAGCATGAGTTTTGTCGTCGTCGAGCCCGAGTCGATGCCGAGGTACGCGTCGCCCTCATAATGAAGAATATCCCTGAAGGGAAGATCGCTTCTTGCATGGCGGCGGATGAAGGCGTCGTACTCCTCCCGTGAAGCAAAGAGAGGCTGTCCCACCGTGATGCTGCTCCCGTCCGAGGAGGCGGAAAGGCGGGCTTCGATGTCGCTGAGGGAGTCCTCGGGGGAGGTCTTTGCATACATCGCCGCGCCGATCGCCATAAATGTGGGGGCGTCGTCGGGGAAGACGGCGTGATCGGCATCGAGACCGAGCGTCTCCCTGAATGCCTTCTGTAACCCTTTGAGGAAATGGAGAGGACCGCCGAGGAAGAGGACTTTCCCCCTGATCCTGCGGCCCTGTGCGAGGCCCGCGACGGTCTGGTCGACGACGGCACGGAAGATGGATGCGGCGATGTCGCTCTTCTTCGCGCCCTGATTGAGGAGGGGCTGGATGTCGGATTTGGCAAACACGCCGCAGCGGGAAGCGATGGGATAGATCTTTTCCGCCTGCAAAGAGAGAGCGTCCATCTCCCCGACGGTGAGGTCGAGAAGGGTCGCCATCTGGTCGATAAATGCACCCGTGCCGCCTGCACAGCTGCCGTTCATGCGCTGCTCTGCCCCGCCCGTCACGAAGATGATCTTTGCATCCTCGCCGCCGAGCTCGACTGCGGCGTCGGCATCGGGATAGAGGGCGCGGATGGCGCCGTAAGCGGCCTGTACCTCCTGCACAAAGGGAAGTTTGCCGCGCTGTGCAAGGCCGAGCCCGGCAGAGCCCGTGACACAGACCTTGTAGGTGTCGCCGAGGGGCCGGATCTTTTCGAGTTCGCCGAGAACGCACTCCTTGACACGGGAAAAATGGCGTGTGTAGGACGCGTGGAGCTTGTTGCCGCCTTCATCGAGTACACACACCTTGACAGTCGTGGAGCCTACGTCGATTCCGAGAAGTTTTGCCATAGATGTATCCGTGAAAATCGCTTGTTTTTGTCGTTTTTTATGTTATATCACAAAATACCCGCCGTTGTCAAGCGCTTTGCGGGAGGGACACCCCTTCCGTCGCCTCTGGCGACACCCACCCCTCAAGGGGTGGGCAAGGAGCGGACTTCGTTTTAGGGGATCCTTCGACTTCGGCAATCTCAGGGTCAGGATGACGCGGAGGGCGAGGGACGGACTCCGTTTGAGGGGATTCTTCACATTCGTTCAGAATGACGCAGGGGGTGGGCAAGGGGCGGACTCCGTTTGAGGGGATCCTTCACATTCGTTCAGGATGACGCGGGGATGGGCAAGGGGCGGACTCCGTTTGAGGGGATCCTTCGACTTCGCGCTTCGCGCTGCGCTCAGGATGACCGTCGGGCGCGCGCAGGGCAGGATGACCGTTGGGCGCGCGCAGGTCAGGATGACGCGGGGGGCGAGGGAGCGCGGCCCTTGCAATACTTCAGACGGGTAGACTCCCCGCCGCGGATATGACGCTCGGACAGATTCTTCTCCAAGATATTCTTGACACGGATATACAGGTCGTGATCGATGCGGCTGAGCCGCTCCGTCACGTCCTTATGCACGGTGGATTTGCTCGCGCCGAGGGCGTCTGCACAGGCACGGACCGTACAGCCCATCGCTACGATGTACTCCCCGTTCTTGATCGCACGCTCCTCAATCTCCTTCCACACAAAAAACGCCCCCTTTCGACAGGATAGTTTATTCCTATGTCGAAAAAGGACGGTTTATGACAATGTCGACCGTAATCCCCCCAAAGCGGATAATGTCTTTGACGATGACAAGCTCTTCTGCTCCGCGCGCGGCGTCCGCTCTCTTGCGCCGAAATCGGGACGGTTCCTGATCTTTGTCCCTGAAATCCTCTCAGGAGAACGATGGCACAAGGCAAATACTTTTTCAAGGGGGCTTGATGCATAAAATACACCTTAACATATTTCCAGTCATATATAGTCAAAAGGGAAATGACCCTTTTCCTATAAGCGGCGACTGCGATAAAATCTTCTCCCAAGAGTTCTTGTGGCAAATATTTTTCAATGGACTACTTCGCAAAAGCATTTTTTGGGCTGATCAAAAAGAGTGGAGACTCATCCTGCTTGAAAACATGATCCCGTCCAACCCCATTCCCTTTTTCAAAATCAAAAAAGTGTATTTAGGGGTTAAAATGCCTCGTAACGATCGCTTAAAAATAATTCAATATTGTCGTACACGTAAAATAGAGTATGTCGGACTGATTCGAGACAATAACTCGTTTAACTTAAAAGAATGCAAAAGCGATTGCTATTCTTGTTGTATAAAGCAAACATCAACTCGTAATGCACAGACGATAAAACACGCTTGCGAATAGCAAGCGTGTTTTGTTATGCCTTATTCCACTACCCGTACAAAACGTTCGGCGTCGAGGGCGTCCGCACAGGAACGGACTGTACAGCCCGTCGCTACTCCCTACTTCATCACTAACGCTCCTCGTGCCGCGCTTAGAGCAACAAGAATGCGCGCGGGACAGGATGACACGGGGGGCGGCTCAGGATGACCGTAAGGGGAGGGGCAAGGAACACCCCTTCCGTCACGGCAAAGCCGTGACACCCTTCTCGGGCGGGTAGAATCCCGCCCTCGGTCACCGCTCGCGCGAGATAATGCGCTCGCTCATGTCGCAACGCGCGAAAGGTCCACTGGACCTTTCGCAGAACGCGTTGCTCCGCCTCAAGGGGTGGGCAAGAGACGGGACGGAATGACCGTGAGGGACGGGCGAGAACGCATTTCCAAAAAGGGCAGAAAAAAAGGCGGCGGAGCCGCCTTTTTTGTTTGGTTGTCAGGCATTTTCAACGGTCAATTGCAACTGCCCGCCGGTACACGCGATCGTGTACGTCTTCGAGTCTTTCGTCAGCGTAAGCACCGATATAGCACTCTCGATCTCAACGGTCGTGCTACCGTTCGCTTGCAGACTCAAATGATACGTTCCCGCGCTAAGCCCCGTAAGATCGAAGAAGAGTTTGTAATACGCATCTCCTGCTTCTGCGGTACCCGCGGTGAGCGGCGTGCTATCTGCAAGAAGTTTTATCGCTGCTTTTACGGTGTCAGCGGATTCCCCGTCCTGTTGCAGGTTGTCGCCCTGAACATAAACAAGCAACCTGCCGTCATTCGTTTCAAGAGTCGCGTTATAAGCCTTTGCAAGAGAGACATTTGTCCCGCCTTGGCCGCCGCCCTGATCACCGCCGCCGCCTTGCTGGCTGCCGCCCTGTCCGGGAAGCGTCAACGTCAAAGGTCCGTCGTTTACGACATTATACCATACGACGTCGTAGAGCTCAACGGCGATCTCGCCGCTCACCCCTGCAAATTCCGTTCCGGGGAACTGGATATCCACAGAAGAGATGTCGCCGCCGCCCATATAGAGGACCTCGACCGTCTTTTCCACGTCCGGTTGAAGCGTCACGGTGTTGCCGTTCGCTATGATCTTCACTGCCGCGCTCGCCGTCACTTTGACTTTGAAGCTGAGGCAATATTGTTGTGCCGTGAGGCTCGTGTTCTTATAGAACAACTGGACGCTGTAATCCATATTGCCGCCCGAATAGACGAACTTGATCTTGCCGTCCGAGGTGAGATTCACGGTGGAGGGCGTCATGGTGACGATCGTTCCGCAGTTCCAGTCTGCCCCTTCGACCCACCAGAGCGCGAAGGCATTGTTTGTTGCGTCCTTTTCGGCATTCTTCTGGATCTCATTGGCTGCAACGGCGGCCTGTTCGCCCTTCTTCAATCCGCCTGTGATGTTGACTTCGATCGCGGGATTCGTCCAGCCCGAGGGGGTCTGGTAGCCGAGATAGGTCGCGGGCATCGCCTGTAAGCGGAGATAATAGGTCCCTGCGACGAGTTTTTCGGGAAGGGCGAACGTGCCGTCCGCGGCGAGCATGGTCTCTGCGACGATCGCGGAATCGGGCTCCCCGGTCTCATAGAAGGCGAGCTTATAGCCGCTCACGCCCTCGGTGTTGGGATCGGTGAAGGTCGCCTTATAGGTCCCCTCCGTCGCTTCGATCTTGAGTTCGGTGAGGTTCTGAAGGGCCTCTTTCACGATCGAACCCGTGGTCCAGCTCCAGTCGCTGATCGTGACCTCTGCCTCGTTGACCATGGTGTCGTTCTGTCCGTTCCAGCCGAACTGGATGGAGAGCGAGGCTGCATTTTCGGTCTCGGGCTCGGTATAGACGACCACGACATGATTGAGACCGCCGTGGAGGGTGAGCGCATAGCCGTTCACCGTGACGCAATAGGTCTTGCCGTCATCCTCTTCGCCCGGGAGGGTGAGCGAGAAGCTGAGGCGGTAAGTCTGGCCATTCGTCAGTTCGGCATTCTCATAGAAGACCTGGACGCCGTACCAGCACTTTTTGTCATTGGCATTCCAGTTGAGGGTGATGACGTCCTCGAAGGGGTCGTATCTGCTCTCGTTCATCGTGACGACGCAACCGTTCTCCCAGTCGCCCGTCCCGTCTGCCTTCCACCAGTACCAGTCGCCGGGATGTGCAACCGCGTCGCTCTCGCCGCCGTTATAGAGCGGGCCCTGCGGAGCTTCACGCACTGCCGTACGGGTAAGAGAGGTAATACGGGTGTAGCTTCCTTCTCCGCCGAGGCCGATCATGAGCTCATCTGCGAATGCGCCCGTGTTCTTTTCGACGGTGAAGGTGACCTTGTAAACTTTGCCGTAATTCTCATAGTCTGCATCGGGATTTGTGCTCGTCGCGACAAAGGTAAGGATGATATTCTCACCCGTATAATCGTAAGTGATTTCGACATCCGCCTGCTTGAAGATTGCACGTACGCCATCCCACCATTTAGCGCCTTCGTCGGTACCAACAGGATTGGGCATCGGGTTGCTGCCGTCGGTCGTCCCTGCGATCTTCCAACCATTTGCAACAATAAAGGGATTTACGTTGCCGTTTGTATTTCCGTTCACGAAGTTATCTGCGCGGAAGTTGAAGTTGGGCACCAATCCTTTATCAAAGAGATAGAAGCCGGTTGCATGATAATTCTGAGCTCCCGTTGACGTCATTGTACCTTTCATAACAACTTTTTCGCCCTTGCGGAGCACAGACGTCCAAACGGGCTTGGTGTCCGTGTAGGAAAGGCTGTTATCGGCGGTACCGATCTCAACAGGATCTTGCTCGGTGGGAGCCTGATTGTCAGAAATCGTGAAATCGGTTGAGAGCATGGCATTGGTTGCAGTCGTACCGCTGTCAACGCCGTCAATATACATCCCGACAGTCATGCTGCTGACATCGGTTTTACTTGTCAGATGATATGTGGACTGTGCGACGACCGTCTTAAGTTCCGTATCTGTCGAGGCATACGTTGCGATCACAGCCGTGAGCACGTTATTGCTGAGCGAAAGCGTGACAACCTGAATGGCAGAACCATTTCCGTTGAACAAGGCAAGATAGGCACTTTCGTCCCATGCGCTTTTAACAATTTCAAGGCTCTCGGCAAGCGTGCCC
Organism: uncultured Clostridia bacterium; assembly: GCA_947624805.1. Lineage (GTDB taxonomy): Bacteria > Bacillota > Clostridia > Christensenellales > Borkfalkiaceae > Gallimonas. Next base: position 7,806 of record CANQLW010000055.1, read on the forward strand.
TGTGTCGCCGTGTCCGCCGTATTATAGAAGCAACGAGCATCAACGCAGAGACGATAGAAATCTCCATTCGCCGCAACATCGAGAAGCATACCTTGGAATGCTTTTTGAACGCCTGTAAGCTCATATTGAACTTTTACGGTCTTCCCGTCCGCAACGGAGACGCTCAGGCTGTTCGCGGTGAACCACTTGAGGATTTTATCGGTGACATCGAGTTCTATAGACGAACTTAGATCGCCCCAGACGGCTTTGACGTTGACGGTTTCGCCCGACTTGGCGTCATACTCTTCGCCTGCATAATAGGTGACTTCATTGATCTCCCAGCCCACGAAATACTTGCCCGCGGGGGCGGTATAGGTCGTGTTCTCGGGAAGTTTCACGGAGAAGCGTTTGCCGCTCGGCTCGACGGGTTCGACAGAGGGTTCTCCGCCCTCGGCGCCGTTGCCGTCAAAATGGAAGACGGGAGGGGCCAGCTTTGTCGTGACGGTGATCTCGATGTCCTGATCGACCACCTTGACGGTGTAGACATTGCTGCCCTGCTCGTCGAGTCTGGTCTCACCGTTCATGACGGAATCGATGAGGTAGCCCTCGTCGGGCGTGACGCGGAACGTGACGTCGGTATTTGCCTCATAGGGGCCGTTCACGGAGAAGGTAACGGTGATGTGCTCGCCCGTGACATTGACGGAATAGCGCGTCGCGGGAGCTTCGCCGACTTTCGCCGTTGTTTTGGCGAGGAGCTTGCCCTGTGCGTCGTACCAGTCGATGACATACTCCTCCTTTGCGGGAGGCGCCAGCTCGAGCTGGATGTTATAATGATCGCCGTCGAGCATGAAGCCTTTGCCGTCCTCGTACGTTCTGTCCTCTCCGTTGACTTTGATCTTTGCGACGCTCTCTTGGATATACGCCTGATCGTCGGCGGAGACGTAAAGTTTCCCGTAGACATCATTATAGACCTCAAGCGCCTTCGTCGGGAAGATATTCCTGTACTCGGCGACGGGGGCAAATTCCATGCCTTCCTCGCCCGTGATCACGATGATCAAGCCGTTCGTGCCCGCCGTGAGAATATAGCTGTACGCATCGTCATCCGCCAGAACGACGATATAGCAGTCACCGACGGGGACGAGGGTCGCATCCCCGTTCTCCCTACCGATTGCAATCTTTGCAGAGTTCCCGTTGATCGTGATCTCGTCCATGTCAACGCTGCGGTAAGTCCCGTTTGCAAGCGTGGGCGTAGCGGGAAGATTGCCTGTGCGCTCGAGCTCGACGGGCTCATCTTCGGCCATATAGAAGGAGACCTTGTGATCCTCGGTAAACGTGAATTCGGGAGCGCCTGAGCCTCCGGAGCCATAGACGCCATCTTCGGTCTTTTGCAGGTGCGCGGGGCTGCCCATTGTTTCATCCCCGCTCGTGAGGAGCAAGATGACATCGATCGCGTCGGTGCCGCTCTTCTTGACGAGGAGCCTGGCATCATATTCGGACTTTTCCGATCCGCCCAAGCTGAGGTTTGCCTTCCCCGTGTAGACGCCTTCGACCTGAAGCTCTTGCTTTTCGAAGGTGACGACGAACGCGGCATTGCCCTTTACGGTGTGGGTGTAGGTGCCGTCGACCTCGATGGGAGCGCCGTTGAGCGTGACGGTGTAGGTGTAGTTGGAGGCAACCGTGACGGTGAGTGTGACCGTTTTGTTCTCCTCGACCTCACCGATGGGGTCAAGCGTTGCGGTATTTTCACTGATACCGTCCCCCCCCCGTGACATTGAGGCTTACGGTATATTTGGTCGGGACGACGGTACTTCCGCCGCCGCCGTCGCCGCCGCCTGAGGGGGCATTCTGCTGCCACTGGGCGGACAGGGTGACGTTACGGGCGGGCATTGTGAAGGATGCGCCTGCGTCGTATTCGGTCTCACCGTCCTTCCATTTGGTGAATGTGTAATCGGCACGCGTGAAGGTGTCGGCGGGTTTGAGCGTGACGGACTCCCCCTCCGCGTGATTTTCCACGATCTTATCGCCCTCTCCCCCGTTTGCAAGGTAGGTGAGCGTGTAAGTCGTCGTTTCGGGTCCGTCGGGATTTTTCTTGTCGCACGCGGTGAAAACAAGTGCGCCGCAGCAGACGAGAAGCATCACGGCAAGGAACCTCAAAAAGTGCTTTCTCATGTCTTTCCTCCCATTTTGAATTTGGCTCGGTTTCCGAAAATCATGTATGCGTTTGGATTTTTCGGAACCTGCACGGAAATATTATATCATAATTACAGATTCTGTCAAGATGCGCACTAAAAAAATTCACCCCGCAATGATTTTTTTGAGAGGCGGCGAGGGCGCCCCTTTTGGGGAGGGGCTGAGTACGCGGCGGGCATTATCCCCCCCACCACCGCCTACGGCGGAGCCTCCCCCCCAAAGGGGTAGGCCTTGCCCACCCCCCTACCCCCCTCCTCGGGAGGGGGCATGACACGCGGGGCGGGAGGCGGAATTCAGGCCGTATTCCGG
>CANQLW010000056.1 GCA_947624805.1 uncultured Clostridia bacterium
TCGTCATTTCATGACGAACTGCCCCCATGGGGGCAGGAATCCCGCAATGATTTGTGGATAGTTTAACATATCCGTTCACAATTGTCAAGATTTTTCACCGTTTTTATGAAAAAATTTTGGAACTTGCCCACCCCCTTCAAAGGGGGGCAGGCAAGAATCGAACTCCGTTGAAGGGGATCCTTCGCTACGCTCAGGATGACGCAGAAAAAGGGGCAGGATGACGCGAAGAGAGGGGCATGGCGCGCGCCTTACCCCCCGCGTCCTACGGTCATCCTGAGCGGAGCGCGAAGCGCGGAGTCGAAGGATCCCATAGAACGGAGTCCAAAAAAAGCTCCCCCCTCGGGGGGAGCTGTCACCGCAGGTGACTGAGGCGGGGACCTTGGCGCCCCTCTCAGGGGAGCTGGCGAGGCGTCAGCCGAGACTGAGGGGTTTTTGAAACCCTATCCCCCGCTACGCGGGTACTTCCCCTAAAAGGGGAAGCAAGAGCCATTATACTACGCAGGTACTTCCGTAAGCTCAAATGCGGCGCTTTTTGAGGAGGAAGAAGACGGCGAAGCCGATGCCGATCGCGGCGGCACTGCCGAGCACAATGCCGACGATCGCGCCTGTGGCGAGCCCTTTCGGTTCACCGAGCGGCGGGATCTCCGTCTGCGGGATCCGTACTTCTCCGCACTCCGAGCACTGCTCTCCATCGGTGAGCCCGCTCTCCGTCGCCGTCGCAGGTCTCCCTTCAACGGTCTCCCAAGTATGTCCCTTAGCGGGGATGGGCTCGCTTGCGTGCACGGTCTCGCCGCACTCGGAGCAGGTCACGCTGTCCGTCCACCCCGCTTCCGTGCAAGTGGGCGCCTTTCCGTCCTCATTTGTATGTTCCGTATGCCCCTTGGCGGGGATGGGCTCGCTCTCACGGACGAGCTGGTGGCAACGGGTGCAGGAGACGCTTGCCGTCCTTCCCGCCTCCGTGCAGGTCGCCGCCCGCTGATCATCATTGATATGTTCCTCATGCCCGAGCGCGGGGATCTCGCTCTGCGGGACGAGCGTCTCGCCGCAGACGGTGCACATGACCCCGCCCCGCGCGCCCGAGGTAGTACAGGTAGGCTCCCTGTCGGGGATCGCCTGACGGGTATGCTCCTTGGCGGGGATGACGTCCAAGCCCTCGGTATAATCGCAGCGACTGCAGCGTTTGCCCGCCGCCGTCCCCTCGTGGGAACAGGTCGCGGGGACTTCATCCACATCATAGAGCATATGGCCGAGTTTCTCCCGTCCCGTGATGCTCTGCTCGCGGCGGGGGATCGCGTCGAAGATATCGTCCCCGTAGAAATCGACCTCGGGATTTGCCGCGCTCGCCGCGCTCTTCACTTCGTCGACGCTCTTCTCCGTGACGGTGAAGAGGATCTGCTCTGCCTGTTCGCAGGTCGCGCCGACGATCTCGCACTCCCCCTTGAAGGTAATGGTGATCTTCGTTTTGCAGCGCTCGCACTCGAAGGTCTCCTTCAGCGTCGCCTCGTTCTTATCCTCGGACACGCTCCATTCGAGCGCCCCGCCGATGAGCCGCCAGATGTGGCATACCTGTGACCGTGCCGCCCTGTACGACAGCGCCGTGACCGCCTTGAGGGCCTCCTCGTCGAATCTGTCGCCGCCGAGGGCGATACGGACAGTATTCAGGATATTTTCTTCCTTGGGATCGACGGTATAGACGGACGCATCCGCATATCCGCCGCAGACGGCGGAGGAATCTGCCTGTACAGCGGCGGGGAGAAGGATCTCCTTGGTATGGTTGGGCTCTCCCGCGGCGCAGTTCTGACAGACGAGGTGAAGGGTCGCCGTTGCATAGTGCCCTTCCTCCGTCCATGTGAGCGGCTCCTCCGCGGGGATATAGTCATGGCCGAGCTTCCCGACGACATACGGCTCGGAATCGGCCGTGAACGTCTTCCCGCCGTATTCCGCCGTGACGGTATAGACGACGCTCCCGCCCTGCTCGCAGGAGGCCTTTGTGCCACCCTCTTTGATATGGACGGAGGCATCGCCGTGCACCGTCTCGCCGCAATCGGGGCAGACGAGCGCCGCGACCGTGATCTTTCCCGCTTCCTCAGGGGTATCGGGCCAAGTGAGGCGCACCTCGAAGCCGTGTTCCCCCTCCTCCATGTGACGCCCGCAGACGCAGAGGCGGTAATGCTGTGTACGGTCCTCCGTAAGCCGCCATGAGGGCTGTGCAACGCACGCCTCCGCTTCCCCGTACTGCTCACAGCCGTTGACGCAGCGGCAGCGATGCATCCCGTTCTCCGTCTGCAGATAGACGCCCGAGTAGTCGTGCTGTTTTTGGGTATCCGGCTCCTCGCTGATCTGTGTATCGATATAATCGGTACCGCCCTCGGCCGCCCGTGCCGTCGCCGTATAGCGGGTATAGGCATTGGCGAGGCAGGTCGCTTCCACCCTGTCGAACTCCGTCATCTCGGCGTTCACGGTGAGGGTATGGCCCTCTGCATCGGCGGCGCAGCTCTCCCTGCTGCAGGTGAAGGTCGCCGTCGCCTTGGTATAGTTGTCCGTCCAGTGAAAGACGGGTTCGCCGTACTTGTGCCCGAACGACCCCTCGAGCGTCACGGTCTTATCGATCGTGACCGTCGTGTAGTCGGTAATGGTATCGGGCGTCGCCTTGCCCGCGGGGTTGAGGACGGCCTCCACCATCGAAAGATCGACGGCGGTCCTGAAGGTATATGTCGCATCCGTCGTGCAGGTCGCATCCGTGTGTTCGACGCTGTTGATTGTCACGGCGACGGCCTCGGTGTGCTCGCAGGGGGCGTTGTCATGGTTGAAATCAAAGGATATGCACTTGAAGTAGACGGTCAGAGTGCCCGTTCCGTCCCCGTTGCATACGAAATCGTACCCCTTCCCATCCCCCTTGGAGGTATCGACGCTCAGATAGTGTCCGAGCGCAGGCATGGGATCTCCCCGTTCGAGGACCTCGCCGCAGACCGAGCAGACGAGCTGGTAGCTCTCGCCGTCCTCCGTGCAGGTGGGCCATTTCCCCGAGACCCACTCGGAATCGTGGCCGACCGCGGGGATGGTACGGTTGTTCTCCGTCAGGAGCTCATACTCCGTTTCGGGGTCAAATTCGAACTTGCAGATGGTGCACTTGCAGGATGCGCGGCTCCCCTCCGTCGTGCAGCCGGGGAGAACTTTCTCCTGCCGCTCGCCGTCCTCAAAGTTATGGTCGTCGTGCAGGGTCAGGGTATGTCCTGCGTACGCATTGGATAATGTATAGGTATATGTATCGCTTTCGCCGTCACGGTAGATCCCCGGGAGGACGGTCACGGCTTCCGTTGCAAACGTCTCGGGCAGTTTGATCTGATACAGACTCACGCAACGGTCGAAGATCCCGCGGATGTTTGCGTTCTCCGCCAACTTGAAGCCACTGAGATCGAGCATATACAGCTTCACGCAGTTTGCAAACATGGAGCCCATCGACTGGACATTTTCCGTCCTGAAGCCTTCCAGATTGATTCTGACGAGCGACGTACAGCCGTTGAACATACTCGTCGCCCCGCGCAGGGAGGAGGTGTCGAAGTTGGTGAGATCGATCTCCGTGAGCTTTTCACAGCCCGCAAAGAGGGAGCCGCACTCGGTCGGAGCTGCGATTTTCCCGGGATAGACGAACGCGATACGGGTGGGATCTGTGTCGCCGCGATAGATACGGATATAGGTGTCGATGCGGCGGTATGTGTCCCGATACCCCTCCGCGGGGATCGCGTTCAAAAATTTGATGCTCGTGAGCGATTTGTAGTCGGAGACATACGTCCGCCATTCACGGGTGAAGAGACGGGTGACATTTTCGTCGCCGAAGTCCTCCGTCACCCCGTCCGCCTTCTTGAGGGCAGGGTAATCCTCCTCATCCACTGGCGTGCCGTAGACGACGTTGAGGAAGCTGATGTTGAAAGGTTTTCCGTCCGTCGTGACGATCTTTACGGTATGGGTGCCGAGCTCCAAGGGGTCGCTGCGATAGACACAGCGGTGGAACGACTTCTCCTCCGAGAGATCGATCTTGCCCGCCTCATCGCCGTCTATCGTCACCCGTGCGGCGCCGAACGAGGGGTCGGTGTCTGCATATACCTCAAAGCCGCTCCCGAGGAAGGAAAATTCAAAGGATGCTCCCGTCTCCTTAGCTGTCAGTTTGCCGTTTGCGCTGTTCTCCTCGAAGCCCTTCATGCCGTTTTCCGTCTCATATGCACGGGGACGGACGGTCTGGTTGAGCTCCGTCTGGAGCCCCGCGTAGATCTCCCTGATCACCGTATGGGCGCTGTTGTCCTTGACGATAAACTTGAAATAGCGGAAGGTCTGTTCGGGGAAGACGATCCTCTGCCGTGCGGCATTTGCATCGGCGGGGGCGCCGTTAAAGAGCTCCGTCCAGCCCTCCGTGTCCGAGCCGTTCATGCCGTCGTGATATTCACTCGCCTTGCAGCCGTACAGGGCATAGTCGAGAAGTTTATCATTGGCATTGGCGTTGGCGCGGCGGACGACTTCGAAGAAGTTGAACTTGCCCTCTTCGCCCGCATCGAACACGAAGACGTGCGGCACAGACGGCTTCTTTCCGCCCGAATAGTGGGAGTGATAGATGGTGCTCTCGTCGCCGTCGATGAGGTTCTCCTTGCCGTCCACGCCCTCATTCTCGGGAGCCGCGAGGACGGTCCATTTCCCCGTCTCGGCTTTGCGGTCCATGGTGACGTTCTTGATACTGTCCACAAAGCGGGGCTGCCAGCCGGTGAGGGCATCCGCCGCTTTCAATTCATCCTCCGTCACGTCTGAAAGGACGATGTTTTCGACGGGGATGTCCCCGACCGTCTCACTATTATCTCCGGGTTTGCGGAGACCGATGTGCAGGTTCCCCTTCCCACCCCAGTTGACAAGCTCTGCGAGGATATAGACGGTGTCCCCCTTTTGAAGGTCGATCTCGCATTTATATCTGCTGTCCTCGGAGAACTGGTAGACGCTCGTGGTGGAAAGCGTCTTTGTGGGGGTCCCGTTCGGCTGATCCTGATTCTTGAAGAACTGCACTTTTGCGGCATCGTCTGCACGCAGGTAGAAGGTGTGGACGCCGCTCTCCGTCGCCTTGAACTTGAAGCGCATACGGAAATATTCCAGAAGATTGGGATGATCGAAATCCCCTTTCCCGGGCACGCTGCCGATCTCCGTGCTCGTCGGCTCCTTTTCTTGCACATAATTGGCCGCTTGGGCAACGGAGGGCTGAAGATTTTTGAGAAGATTTTCATCCCTCGTGCCGAGGCTCCAGACCTCTGTCTGCACGCCGCGGTAGAGCAGTTTGAAGCGCACGTTCAGGGTGACCTGCCGCCCGCCGTATGTGCTCACGAGGATGTCGAAACCGTCGGATTCTGTGACCTCATCGGGCGGGGTATATGTCACTTTCTCCGTCTTCGGGTCGTATTCGGCGCGTCCGTGGGCAGCGGGCGAGACGGAGAGGATCTCCACCTTTTCGGGGGAGGAGATGTTGTCGCCCGAGAGGTCGAAGACGGTCTTGTGCTTGCCGTCCACTTCGTATTTGCGGGCGGTCTCGTTGCCGTCGATGCCGTTCGCCCAGCGGTAGGCGACGGGATAGAAGGTGGGAAGGCTGCGTAAAAATGCAAGCTGGCTCGCCGAGAAATCGCTGTCTTCGATGTTTGCAAAGTAATTCTTATTCACCCAGTCGAGGATGTTCACGCGGTCGACGAGGGCGATACGGTAGACAAAGTCCGCGCGCTTGTCACCGCAGTAGGCGGGATCGAGCTTATAGGTATAGAACATATCGATGAACTTCTCGGGCCCGAAGGAGTGGAGGAGCGTCGCATACATGGAGAGTTGATCGAAATGTGCGCCTTTGCCGTTGTTGATGTCGCCGTAGTCGGTGATCTCAAAGGTCTGATTGTCCTTTGTATAGCTCGTCGTGACCTGTTGGGAGCGCACGACCGCCGTGTAGGGGTGGACGAATTCGCCGTGCTCCACATAGTCGAGACGGGTGTCCATGTTGCAGAGCAGGGAATAGATGAGCAGGATCAGGGTGTTGTTCCACACTTCGCCGTCGCCGTCACAGAATCCCCAGTTGACGCCGTACGTCTTCGCTTGAACGTGCCCGAGCTCGTGGAGGGTCCCCCAGTTGCCGTTGGTCGTGAGTTTTTTATAGTTCATGCAGGTGCCGAACCAGTAGGTAGGCTGTGCGCAGAAGTTGGAATTGAGCGCGACCGCCTCCCCAGCGGGGACGTGCATATCATAGCACATCGTCATGTTGTAGTTGTACTCCCTGCCGTTCAGGGAGATATCGATCGCAAACACGCTGTGCCAGAAATAGCCGAGCATCTCGATATCGTCGGCCTCTCTCATGCCCTCGGCGGGGCCGATCAGCTGGCCGTTCTCGCAGTCCATCGTCGCGATGAGCCCGGGGGCGTTGCGGTAATGCTCATTGAAGTCCTTGACCGTCGTGACGCCGAGCACAAAATGCGGGGTGAGCACTGCGCCCGAGACCGTGAAATCCACAGAGCTTGCCGTAGGCTGCATATAGAGCGGCCCGCCGTACATACTCCCGATCTCCACGATCTGCTCGGGAGAACCGTCCCCCTTGATCGTGTAAGTCGTGCCCATGCAGGGGACCTTCTGGTTCTGCCAGACCCACTGCCCCTGCAAACCGTAGGAAAGAGAGGAAAAATCGGGCGTCTCGTTTTTCTCTTCGGCCTCTTCCGCAATCGCGAGGATCTTTTCGTCCCAATAGGCAAAATATGCCTCCGTCGTGCCGAGGTCCCTGTTCTGCTCGTCATACCCACGGTAGCCGAGGGTGTCCTGATGATGGGTATAGAGGGTGAGCGTCTCCCCCTCTTTCAGCCCGCGGACGGTGACCGTCGCCTTCTCCCCCGGGACGAGGTACAATCCCGTCGTCATGGGAGAACGGTAGATAGGGTCCGTCACGATGTGCATGGCGACGGCGGGGGCGTTGTCGGGGATAGCACCGTAGATATAGTCGGCGGCGGGATGCTTGACGAGGTGCCCCTCTTTTACAATCTCCATCGCGTGCGTGTTGAAATAATAGGCCTGACGGAGGAGCATATATTTTTCGAAACGCGTGAAATAGCGCTGCTCCGCGCCGCTCTCTTTGGAGGAATTTTCCAGCCCCTTCATGGGGTATTTTGGATTTGAGGACTTGGGATCCCCCTCTGTCCCCTCAAAGGTCACCTTGGCGTCCTTGTGGAGCACTTCGCGCGTCTCAAAATCCCCGAGGACATAGGTGTCTTCGAGGACGGGAACGTCCTTGGGGCGGGCGACATTGTAATCTGTCACTTCCATGACGGGCTGGCGGACGGTGACGCGCCTGCCGCGGATATCCTTGAGAGACTTTAAGGAGAGCCCCTCGTCGATGTCCTCGGGCCGTACGACGCCTTCATCCTGTACTGTGGTCGTGACGGAAGTCTGCTTGCCCTGTGCAGACCCCGCATCCGACGCCGCGCCGACAGGGCCTGCTTCGGCGATGGCGGAAACGAGCTGTACGAGGCACATCACAAGTGCGATCGCAAGGCAAATGACGGAATAGTAACGGGTCTTTTTCTTCATGGTTCCCTCACTTGGGTCGGAACATCACCGCCCGACCACGGACAATGTGCACGATTCTGAATCAAATCGCGTGATGAATATATCATAACCGAACCGCCATGTCAATCATTCTGCACAAAATTTTTTTTAGAAATTTTTTGAAAATTTTTAACATCCCGCAAAGCCCCAAAAAACAGCCCTCTTCTCGCGGCCATCCCGAGCCGCGTCCCACGGTCATCCTGCCCCGCCCCCTCTTTCGCGTCATCCTGAACCCCCGCACGTTACTTCCGCGTCATCCTGAGACAGTGAGCATTACGAAGTCCGATGGGCAAGTTTCGCCCCGCGCGCGTTCTACTGCACGAAGCGCGGCACGAGCGGCTTTGCCGCGAAGTAAGGATCCCATAGAACGAAGTCCGACCCTTGGCGCCCCTCTCCCCCCCCGCGTCCACGCCTCGCTCTGCCCCGCCCGCATAAAACTTCGCGGGGGAACTTGCAAAACGGCGGACCGTCTGTTATAATAGAGGGAACGGAGGTCAAACCATGAAACTCATCCATGCCGCGGATATCCATCTCGGCGCAAAGATGGATTCCGCTTTCCCGAAGCAGGTCGCCGAACAACGCAAAGAGGAACTTCGCAACACTTTCAAACGGATGGTCGACTACGCCCGCACGCAAAAGGTACAGGCGATCATCCTCGCAGGGGATGTCTTCGACTCGGACGCCCCTTTCAAAAAGGACAAGGAATTTTTCTACAGCGTGGTGAAAAATACGCCCGCGATCGACTTTTTATACCTCAGGGGCAACCATGACACGGAGATCTCCTCCGAGGAGGGACTTCCCAACCTCAAAACCTTCGGCGAGCGCTGGCGTACATATCGCTACGGTTCCGTCGCGGTCACGGGTGCAGAACTCTCCCCTGCCAACGCCCCCTCTCTCTATGCCTCCCTCTCGCTCGCCGCAGAGGACGTCAATCTCGTCGTCCTGCACGGTCAGGCGGGCGAACGCTCCTCCGCCGATACGATCGATCTCAGGCGTCTCCGCGATAAAAATATCGACTATCTCGCGCTCGGGCACATCCATAAACCGAGCAGTGGCAAGCTGGACGACCGCGGCGAGTACGCCTACAGCGGCTGTCTCGAGGGCAGAGGCTTCGACGAATGCGGCGTGCACGGCTTTCTGCTCCTCGACATCGAAGACGGGAAGGTGAACCGTACCTTCGTCCCCTTTGCCGAGCGTACCGTCACGGAGGTCGCCGTCGACGTCGGAGGCGTCAAGGACGCCTATGCCGCCTATCTTCGGGTCAGGGAGCAAGTCAGATTCAACAAAAAGGACATCTACCGTATCGATCTCATCGGGGAAACGGACACCGAGGTCGAGGTGCTCTCGGGCGATGTCAAAAAATATCTGAGCGGCGACTGCTTCTTTGCAGATGTCAAGGATAAGACGGAAAAGCGGGTGGACTGGGAATCCTTCCGCGGCGATCTCTCCCTGCGCGGGGAGTTCGTCCGTACCATCTATGAGGACCCCGCCATCCCCGAGGCCGAGAAGAAGGCGCTCGTCGCGATCGGGCTGAAAGCGCTCAAAGGAGGCGAGATCAATCTATGAAACTGCTCTCCTGCCACATCGAAACCTTTGGAAACCTCAGCGGCGCCGACTACACGTTCGACGGCTCCCTCACCGCCTTCTGCGAGGAGAACGGCTACGGCAAGACGACGCTCGCCGCCTTCCTCAAGGCGATGTTTTACGGGCTCGAAACAGACCGCCAGAAGGTCTCCTTCAACGACCGCCGACGCTATTTCCCATTCAGCGGCGGGACATTCGGGGGGAATGTGACCTTCGAGGCGAACGGGAGCCGCTACAAGATCGAACGCTTCTTTGACGAAAAGAGCGAGACGAAGGATTCCCTCACCGTCTACCGTGACGGCATCCTCCTGCCCGTTCCGGACGGCTCCGTCGGACGGGCGCTCTTCGGCGTCGACAAACAGTCCTTCGAACGCACCGTCTTTTTGTCGGGCACGGAGATCGAGATCGCCTCCACGGGGGACATCAACCAAAAGATCAACGCCTTTGCCGAGGGGGACGATTCTAACTTCGAAAAAGCCCTTTCCCTCCTCGAAGCCAAGCGCAAAGAATACAAGCTCGCACGCGGAGAGGGCGGGCTCATCTTCGAGACCAGAACGCGGCTCAACGCCCTGTCCATACGGATCGGGAACGCCAAATCGGTCGCAAACTCCCTCAGAGAGAAAAACGCCGCCCTCGCCGAGACGGATGCAGGCATCGCCGCGCTCTCCGCGCGGATCGCCGCCGCCCAGTCCGAAAACGTCCTCATCGCCAACCGTGAAACGTACGACGGGATGCTCGCCGAGAATGCAGAGACCGAGCGGAAACTCCGCCTCATCGAGGAAAATTACCCCTTCGGCATCCCTGCACGGGAAGAGGTCGAGCGGGTCGGCGACGCGATCGGCAAACTCCGTGACCTCAACGCCAAGCTCTCCCATGAACCCCTTACCGAGGAGGAAAACGCCCGCTATCTCGCCTTGCAGACAGAGTTTTCAAGCGGCGTCCCCTCCGATACCGACCTCGACACGGCACAGAGCCTCATCGACCGCGCGGCAAAGCTGGCGTATGAAGCGGAGACGCTCGGCGCCGCCCGCCTCTCCCCCAAAGAACAGCGGCTCATGCAGAAATTTGCCTATGGCTGTCCCTCCGCCGAAGAG
>CANQLW010000057.1 GCA_947624805.1 uncultured Clostridia bacterium
AATTGGGTGGAGCGGCGCAGTTCTCGCTCAACAGTGCAGTGCACTGTGAGCGGCGCCGCGACAGGAGGCGTGGCCTCCCGCCCCGCGCGCGTTCTATTGCACAAAGCGCGGCACGAGCGGCTTTGCCGCGAAGTACGGGCTTTGCGGCGGTCCCTGCCGCCCAAAGCCCACGGCGGAAGCGCGCGCCTAAGGCACATAATTTTAGAACATTGCCCACCTCAGTCTCACTGCGTTCGACAGCTCCTCCTTGGGAGGAGCCTTTCATGCCCCCTCCCGCCCCGCGTGTCATGCCCCCTCCCGAGGAGGGGGGGGTAGGGGGGTGGGCAACGAGTTCTGAATTCGTCACCCTGCCCCGCGCGCGTTCTATTGCACGAAGCGCGGCACGAGCGCCGAAGGCGCGAAGTAGCACTGTTGAAGTGTCACCGCATTTTCAAAAAACGGCCCGCCGACGGATGTCGGCGGGCCGTAGCTTGGCCGTAAACGGAGATCAACCGTTTGCCTGTTTGATCTTTTTGGAGAACTTCAGAAGGACGATTGCCACGCTGATTCCCGCGAGGAAGGCGATCGTTGCGGCGACGATGGTCATCACCCCGCCCGTGCCGATGATGTTTGCAAGAATGGCGAGCGGCGTTTTTTTCAGTGCCTCCACAATGGCGGCCATCGTGATATACCCGACGATCTCGCCGGCGAAGGTGATCGACGAGGAGATGATCATCACAACGGCGGCAAACACGCCCGCCTTGCGGCCGGCAACGCTCTTGTCCTTTGCGATGTCTCTTGCCATGTTCAACGACTTCTTGACGGAAGCAAAACAGATACAGTCAAAGATAAAGGTCAGAACGCCCATCACAAGACTGATGACATTCAGCGTCACGCCCCAGATGATGCTGTTGAAGATGAACGCAATCACCACAAAGACGAATTTGATGATGTAGGGAATACGGATCAGGGAGATGCCGACAGCGGACATCTTCTTCTTTTTGCCCTGTACGAACGCGACCCAGAGCCCTGCGACGATCAGGATGTCAAAGACGATGAGCAGGATGTTGAGAAGGTTGAAAGAGAGAATGTTGCTGATGAGCCCCGTGAAGAGATTGACGGTCATCACGATCGCGGCAATCAACATCCAAAGACTGCCCTCAGAGGAGAACAGTGCCTCTTTTTCCGCCTCGGAAGCGGGCAGGTTCTGCGCCTTGGGCGGAGCATATACAGGCGGCTGAGGGGGATAGCCGTAGGCGGGCGGATATCCATAGGACGGCGGATATCCGTAAGCGGGCGGCGTAGGTGCAGGCGTCGGGGTCGGCGCGGGCGTCGGCGTCGGTGTCGGTGTCGGTGCGGAAGCAGTCGGCTGTCCGCAGGCGGGACAGAATGCAACGCCTTCACTGATGTCGGCGCCGCAATGAGTGCATTTCATATGTTACCTCCAAAGGATTTAAGATGATTCTATTATATGTGTATTGCACATATTTGTCAAATAATTTTTTCGGCATTTGATATACTTTTTTTGTGGAATTCGGAAAAAACTTCAAGGCGATCCGTTTGCAGAACGGATATACGCAAAAGCAAGTGGCGGATAAGCTGGGGATTAAACAGTCCAACATCAGTGACTGGGAGAATAACGTCTCCCGCCCGGAATACGAAAATCTGATCGCGCTCGCCGAGCTCTATCATGAGACGCTCGAAGCGCTCTTGGGATTGGATCGTTGATCGGTCGGGTCGGGTTTCCGTTTACAAAAAATCGATCTGTGTATGCCCTCTCCTTCGGGAGGGGGTTTGTTTTTGTCTTCGTTCCGCGGGGCAAAAGGCGTTGCTTTTCCGCGCGATGTATGATATACTAAAAGATAGGATGACGCGGAAGGGATGTGCATCAAGGAGATCATATGACAGAAAAGCAGAAATTATTGGCGGGAGAGCTCTATAAGGTAGACGAAGAGCTCGCGCCCGAGCTTGCAAGGGCGAAAAGGCTCTGCGAAGCGTACAACCGTACCCCGCGCGACGACAAAGAGGCCCGCCGCGCCATCATGCACGAGCTGCTCGGCAAGCACGGCGAGAACTTCAACATCGAGAGCAACGTCTGGTTCGATTACGGCTACAATACCGAGGTCGGCGAAAACTTCTACGTCAATCACGACTGCGTCTTCCTCGATACCAATAAACTCATCTTCGGCGACAATGTCTACATCGCCCCGCAGTGCGGATTCTACACGGCGGGACATCCTCTCGACGCCATGCTCAGAAGAAAAGAGCTCGAATTTGCAAAGCCCATCACCGTGGGCAGCGACGTCTGGTTCGGCGGCGGCGTGAAGGTACTCCCCGGGGTGACGATCGGGGACAATGTCGTCATCGGGGCGGGCTCCGTCGTCGTGCATGACATTCCCTCGGGCAGCGTCGCGGTGGGGAACCCCGCACGGGTGATCAAGAGATTATAATAATGTTCGCGCGCAATCCCGCGGAGCGCTCGGCAGGAAAATAAATTTTGGGTTTTTTTCGAAAAAATCTTGATTTCTCAACTCAAAACAGCTTGACGGGAACCATGCGAGTGCCTATAATAAAGGGGTAATCGGGTTCAAAGAGGCGTTTTTGCCGATTCTGGCCCGCAAACTGTGTAAAAATACGACTTTTGCAAAGTTCAAGGAGACGGATATGAAAACCTACATGGCACACGCTGAGACGGTTGAAAGAAAATGGTATGTCGTCGATGCAACGGGCGTCCCGCTCGGAAGACTCGCTTCCAAGGTCGCTTCCGTTCTGCGCGGCAAGAATAAGCCCACATTCACGCCCAACGTCGACACGGGCGATTTCGTCATCGTCGTCAACTCCGACAAAGTCCTTCTGACGGGTAAGAAGCTCGAGAAGAAATATTATCGTTATCACACGGGTTACATCGGAGGGCTCAAAGAGGTCTCCTATGGCACGATGATGAAGGAAAAGAGCGATCTTGCCGTCTATGAGGCGGTCCGCGGGATGCTCCCCAAGAATTCTTTGGGGCGGCAGATGATCAAAAAGCTCCGCGTCTATAAGGGACCCGAGCACAACCACGCGGCACAAAAACCCGAAGAACTGAAATTAGATTAAGGAGAGAGCGTCATGGCTAAGGTGAATTTGAAGAAAAAATTGCAATTTTGGGGCACGGGCAGGAGAAAGAAGGCGATCGCCCGCGTCCGTCTCATTCCCTCCGGCAGCGGCGCCATCGTCATTAACGACCGTCCTTTGGAGGATTATTTCCCGCAGGGGACGACGCAGTACGTCGTCAAGCAGCCCCTTGCCGAGCTCGGCGTTGAGGGCAAGTACGATATCTTCGTTAACGTGATCGGAGGCGGATATACGGGTCAGGCGGGAGCGATCAGACTCGGCATCGCGAGAGCGCTCCTCGAAGCGGAACCCGAGAGCCGTCCCGCGCTCAAGAAGGCAGGATTCCTCACCCGCGATCCCCGCGTCAAGGAAAGAAAGAAATACGGTCTCAAAAAAGCAAGAAGAGCGCCGCAGTTCTCCAAGAGATAAAAATCATCCGACCCGATTGGGTCGGAAATTTTTTTCGCTTGATTTGTTTGCTGCGCAAACAAATACAAGCGAGGAATGTCACCCTCTGGGATATTGAGTTGCGGCTCGACATCGCTCTCCCCGACATTGTGGTTCCCGTAGGGTACCAAATTGAGTCGCCCACGGCGGAAGCGCGCGCCTAAGGCACATTATTTAGAACGGTGCCCCTCCTCAGTCACGCGGAGCGTGACAGCTCCCCCCCAAGGGGGAGCTTTATCCCATCGCGCGGGGCAGGATGACCGAGCGGGGCGCAACGCGCCCCGCTCGGTCACCTCTTTTTATCGATGCGCTTGACGGTTTCGTCGTGGCGGGAGAGGAAGGAGGCGAGCGCGTCGGCGCCGCTGTCCGCCGTTCCCGCGGGATAGGAGGGGGGAGAGAATGCCGCATCGGCCGCGTCGGGCCGTTTGGGGGGCGCTTCGGCGGCCTCTGTTTTCTCTCCTTCCGCCGTGACAATGGCAGACAGGGCGTCAAGCAGCTCGAAAATTCCGAACTTTTCCATAATTTTTACCCCTCAGACAAATTTTTTTGCAAGAAAAATAGAAGTTGCGTAAGTTTTTGATTGCAAAACGGCTTGATTTAGTATATAATTAAAAGCGTATCGATAGAACCGATAGTTCGCAATTTTTATAGAAGGATGATCCTATGCGTAAAGGTTTGAAAAAATTCATCGCAATTGCCGCCGCCACAGTCATGACGGCAGGCGTCCTCTCCGCGTGCGGGACGGACTTTGTCACGCCGACGGGCATTCCCGATGGCGAGGTGGTTTCCAACGGCGGCTTCGTCGTCGGAAAGGGGGACTATTACTACTTCATCAACGGGGTGGAATCCTACACGGCGGACAACACCTACGGGACTCCCGTCAAGGGCGCGCTCATGCGGATCAAAAAGGAGGACGTCGACAAGAAGACGAACACGGCCGAGGTCGTGATCCCTTCCCTCATGGTCGCGGGCGACTACGAGGCGGGGCTCTTCATCTACGGCGACCGTATCTACTACGCGACGCCCAACAACGTGCCCGACCCGCTCTCGGGTGAGCTCCTCACCAACTACCTCGATTTCAAGAGCGCCAAGCTCGACGGGACAGACATCAAGAGCTATCTCACCCTTGACAGCAACAGCAACGACTATCGCTATGTTCAGGTCGGCGACACGGTGTATCTCCTCTATGTAGAGAGCAACGATCTCCGTTCCTACAACACGGCGACGGGCAAAGAGACGCTGCTCGCCGACAACACGACGGGCGTCGCCTTCAACGGGCTCGACGTCACCGATCCCACCGTCTACTACACGATGTCTGTGGACAACGGGCTCGACACCGACCTCACTCCCGCCTCTATCTCCTATAACCAGATCTACCGTGTCTCGGCGGATGCGACGGAAGCGCCCTATGAATACACATGGGATATGGACTATATCAAGGAGAACCTCGACGGCGAGATGCCCTACACGAATCTCGGCGAGATCGTGCTCGACGGCATCGGCTCGAGCGACACCAAGACGCAGTTCACCCACTCCGACAGCAAACCCGCGGAAACCAACCTCGGCGGGTATTCCTACGAACTCCGTTCCTATGAGAACGGCGGACTCTACTTCACCCGTACCCCCGCGCAGAAGTCCTCCGAGGGCAGCTCGACATCGGACAACAACGGCAACCTCTACTTCCTCAGCGCGGACAAGCTCACAACGGGCTGGGATTCCATCACGGGGAACGAGGGCGACAGCCTCGACTACCTCGCCGACCCCTCGACGCTCTCTCTCAAAGCGACGGACAGCGCGCTCTTCTATCGTGACGGGGACGGCAAACATCATTATCTCTATGTCGACGGCGCGGTCATCTACCGTGCAGATGTCGGCGAAGCGGGCAGAAACGCCAAGGAGCAGCCCATCGCCTTCGAGGTGAGCGGCGCGACCCTTCTCTCCGTCGATACGGAGTCCCACGCGAAGTACGATTACGTCTACTTCACCCGTTCGAACGGCGCGGGGCGCTCGGTGGAGCGCGGCGTCATCAACGGCGACATCGTGGAGAGCCCCGAGGTCTATCAGAACATCACCCCGAGCGGCGTCGACAAGACCCCCTATCAGCCCGTCAAGGTCCTCGAGCTTGAGCACGCAGACAGCTGGTATAACTTCGAACTCATCGGCACCAAGCTCTTCTATGCAGACGCCGACAACGAGATCGCATCCACGTCCTACAATTACATCTCCGTCGTCTCCCTTGCAAATGACGCGGGCGTGCTCATGGACAACGTCGAGCTCAAGGCGTTCACGGACAAATACAACGCGATCATGAGCACGGACAAGAAGGTCGGCCTGCTTGCAAAGCTTAACGACTCGAGCAACTCCAAGCTCTCCACCGCGCTCCGCTACTACTTCTTCACAGGCGAGACCGCTGCCTTCTACGACAACATCAAAGAGGCGCAGGAGACATACAAGAAGAGCGAGACCTATCTCTACACGCAGGAAGAGCAGGACGCCTTTGCGGCATTCACCGATGTGAACGGCGTCAAGGAATATAAGGACGACGAAGGCAACGTCCTCTTCAAGGAAGGGGATTACCAAGGCTATACGACCCTCTCGGCATTCATCACGAAGATCGGGAAGATGACGGAAGCGGACGAGGACGCACAGGCAGATTACTGGGTGCACGCCCTCGAGAAGTACCCCGAGCCCGCCGAGGAGCCCGAGGAGGGCCTCTCCGCAGGTGCATGGGCAGGGATCGGCATCGCGATCGCGGTCGTCGTCATCCTCGCCGTCGGCATTCCCGTCATCCTCATCCGCAAGAAGAAGGGTACCGAAGACGCGCCCAAGCCCGAGCGCATGAGCGTTGATACGACGGACGACCGCTCCGTGGACGTCTATGCCGACGATACGCCCGCCGCTCCCGCCGGGGAAGCTACAGAGGAAGCTACCGAGGAACCCGCGGAAGAGCCCGCGGAAGAAGTGACGGAGGAAGCAACCGAAGCTCCCGCAGAGGATGCTCCCGTTGAAGCGCCCGCCGCGGAGCCCGAAGCCCCCGCTGAAGCTCCCGCGGAAGAGACTCCCGCCGCTCCCGAGACTCCTGCCGAGACTCCTGCCGAAGCTCCCGCCGAGGTGCCGACGGAGCCTTCCGAGAAGCTCGAGGAATAAGAAAGCATGACGAGATCCCCGCCGAAAGCGGGGATTTTTCATACAGAAGAGCCGTGCGGGAAAAAATCTTATCATAAAACGAAAAAAATTTCGAAAACGTATAAAAAAACAGTTTACAAAAAAAATAAATACTAATATAATTTATTAGCCTGAAAAGGAAAAATCCACGGGAGGACGGAACCGTATGGTACACTACATGAAATGCCCGCGCTGCGAGCTCAACTATATCGACGGAGAGAAACAGGAATATTGCGACGTCTGCCTTCGGGAGATGAAGGGGATCGCGAGCGATATCGATGAGATCGAGGACGAGGAAGAGGAGATCGCGACCGAGCTCTGCCCCGTCTGCGGCGAGAATATGATGCGCGCGGGCGAGAAGATGTGCGATGAATGCAAGAAGAAGGCGGAGTACGAATCCGAGGAGCCCGATCCCGAAGAGGATGACGAGTGGCGCGAATACCTCGACGACGATACCGATGATGACCTCGACAAGGAGATGGGCGAACTCGGCGAAGAGATGAGCGAAGAGTTCGACGAACCCGAGGAAGAGGAGGAAGACGAAGAATACCGCGGCAACGACGAGGAAGAGGATATGGAGTACGTCACGGGCGACGAGATCTACACGCTCACGGGCGATGATGATGACGACGACGGCGACGACGAAGACGACGATTTCT
Source organism: uncultured Clostridia bacterium (assembly GCA_947624805.1). Classification (GTDB taxonomy): domain Bacteria; phylum Bacillota; class Clostridia; order Christensenellales; family Borkfalkiaceae; genus Gallimonas. Next base: position 7,344 of record CANQLW010000057.1, read on the forward strand.
GACCTTAAAAAACGGCGCAAGCCGTTTTTTCACTACTACTCCCTTCACGGGGAAAACGGAGGATTTTATGGATCCCTTTGCGTGGATCGGGGAGAAGATCAAGGAATACGACGATACCCACAACTTCACCTGCGATCTCTGCGGACGGGAGGTGTTCTCGAACGAGCACGTCTGTGCAAAATGCCGCAGCGCTCTGCCGTGGAACAACGGCAACATCTGCCCGTACTGCGGGAGAAAGGTCGGGGAGCCGGGGATCTGTCTCGAGTGTAAGGAAAAACGCCTTGCCGTCGACATCGCCCGCTCCCCGCTTTTGCATGAAGGAGAGGCGGCGCGGACGGTCGTGCGCTGTAAAAAGCAGAAATATTTCTATCGTACCCTCGCGGAGCTCATGTTCCCCCTTCCCGAGGAGTTCGGGGATGCCGACGCACTGGTCTTCGTCCCCATGACCGAACGGGCGGAGAAGAAGCGTGGGTACAACCAATCCCGCCTCATCGCGGAGGAGCTCTCCCGTCTCAGCGGGCTCCCCGTGCTCGACGCCGTGAAGAAGATCCATGAGACGGGGATGCAGAAAATGCTCGGGCGGCGGGATCGGGAGAAGAATCTCGAGGGCTGTTTCCACGTCTTTGACCGCAAGGGCGTCAAGGGGAAGAAGCTCATCATCGTGGACGATACCCTCACGACGGGCGCGACGGTGAGCGAGCTCGCCTCCGTCCTCAAACGGGCGAAGGCCTCCGCGGTGTATGCGATCACCGCGACGAGTGTGAATAAGAAAAATCCCTTCGGCAAGCCGCCGAAGGGGTGAACCGACAATTCAGTTTTTGACCTTTACGGGCGCGCGCCGATCGGCGGGCGCCTTTTGCGTCTTCTCCTCGCCGCGGCGGTCCACGCCCCAGAAGAAGAGGGCGATCGTATCTGGCCCGACGTGGGTGCCCGTGCAGATGTCGTAATACTCTACGATGACCTCTCTCACTCCTCTCTCGCGCAGGGCGTCTGCGAGGGCGTTTGCCTCCTCTTCGCAATCGCCGTGGGTAATGGACACGGTCTGCGATTCAGGCTGCACGGCGAGCTTGTCGAACGCCTCGAGAAGGGCGGCGACCGCCCGTTTTCTGCCCCGCTCCTTGCCCGAGAGCACGAGCCGCGCGTTCTTTTCCCCTGTCGCCCGCAGAAGGGGTTTGATATTGAGGAGTGTCCCCGCAAAGGCGACGGCGGCGGAGATCCTTCCGCCCTTTCTCAGGTATTTGAGATCGCCCACGGTGACGACGCTGTTGACTTTATAACGGTTGCGCAGGAACCATTCCTCCGACGTCTCGATGCTCTCGCCCATATCCCGAAGATCGGCGACGCGAAGCACGAGGAGCCCCTCGCCCATCGAGGCGTTTGCGCTGTCGACGATGACGATCTTCCGTTCGGGGAATCTTTCCCCGAGCTCTTTTTTTGCGGCGAGCGCCTGCTGGTAGGTGCCGCTGATGCCCGAAGAGATCGTCGCAAAGAAGACGTCCCGCCCCGCCTCGAGCGAGGGGAGCAGCGCCTTTACGATGGTGTCCTTGTTGAGAAGGGAAGTGCGTACGTCCGTCCCCGCACGCATGAGCGCGTAGTGCCGCTTGGCGACCTCGCGCGAGGAAACGCCCTCCCTGTAGCATTCGACCTGTTTGTCGCCGACCGTACAGGTATAAGTGATAATGTGGATCTGCCGCGCCGCGATCGTTTCGTCCGGAATGTTCGCCGAAGAATCCGTATAGAGATCGAAATTCATGAACTGCCTCCTTTTACGTCTGCATATTCAGCATACCGCAAAACCGCCGAAATTACAACACATTCCCCCGCTTTCGGGGGATATTTCTCATTCGGCGGACCCTACCCCGTAAAAATAAGATTCCACTCCGCGAAAAATTCTCTCTACTCACGGTAGAGTCGCCAAAAAACACGCATATACGCGCATTTTTCCGCATACGATACGCTGTCGGCGGGGAAAAGAGGTTTTCGGCAAAAATCGACGGGAATACAGAAAAACCGACAAAACCTCCCCCCGTAATCTATGATAAGATACAGGTATCGAATGAAATTTTTCACGATCCGTCTCAGGACGATCTTCGGCGGCGCCGCGATCGCGCTCGCCCTCACCATCGCTCTCCTTTCGGCGCACTTTGCGGGTGCCGTGGAGGTTTACTCGAGCACGAGCCGCTCCCTTCCCATCTACTGCGTGGGGCGGGAGGACAACAAGATCGCGATCTCCTTTGACTGTGCATGGGGGACCGAGCACACCGACGCCATTCTCAAAAATCTCGAGGCGGGGAAGGTCAGGGCGACCTTCTTCACCGTTCAGTTCTGGGCGGAGGAGCATCCCGATTACCTCAAAAAGATCGTGGAAGCGGGGCATGAAGTCGGCACGCACAGCGCGACACACTCGTATATGTCCCGCCTTTCGGAGAGCGAGATCAGGGGTGAACTGACGACTTCCTGCGAGGCGATCACTGCTGCGACGGGCAAGAGCGTTGAGCTCTTCCGTCCGCCCTTCGGGGACTATGACGACCTTCTCATCGACACGGCGAACGCCATGGGGCTGTACCCCATCCAGTGGAGCGTCGATTCGCTCGACTGGAAGGATCTGAGCGCCTCCGACATCGCCGAACGGGTGATTGCGAGGGTGCAGAGCGGGTCGATCATCCTCTGCCACAACAACGGTCTGCATACGGCAGACGCGCTGCCCGTGATCATTGACACGCTGCACGCGCGCGGGTTTGAATTTGTGCCGATCGGCGAGCTCATCTACCGTGACAATTACACGATCGATGCCGCCGGCAAACAACTCGCCAAATCCGCAGCATAATTGTGGGGAATAATCCCCCCCACCCTACCCGTTGCGGCGGCAGGGACCGCCGCAACCCCTTCGGCGGGG
>CANQLW010000058.1 GCA_947624805.1 uncultured Clostridia bacterium
GCGGAGGCGTTCGCAAAGTCGCTCAGGGCGGGAGATACCGTGCTCCTCGGGGGAGAGATGGGGGCGGGCAAGACCGTGCTCGCAAAGGGCATCGCAAAGGGACTCGGGATCGGCGCAGAAGTGACGAGCCCCACATATGCCTATATCAACAGTTACGAGGGGGGACGGCTTCCTCTGTATCATTTCGATTGTTATCGCGTTCCGTCCGAGGAATTCGCCCGTGCCCTCGGGTTCGAAGAGTACTTTTCGGCGGGCGGCGTATGCCTCGTGGAGTGGAGCGAAAACATTGCCTCCCTCCTTCCCGCGGACGTGAAGCGGGTAGAGATCAAAAAATGCCCCGCGGGCAGGGAGATCGTATTTTGAAATTCCTGGCGATCCATACAAGTTCCAAACGGCTCATCGCCGCGGCAAAGGGGGAGAGGACGGTCCTGCGCGATCTGCCCGATTCTGCCATGCAGCATTCCGTGCTCCTCATGGACACGGTCGACGGCGTCCTGCAAGAGGCGGGGCTCCGCCTCTGCGACTGCGATTTTCTCGCCTGTGTCGTGGGCCCGGGCTCCTTTACGGGCATCCGTGTGGGCATAGCGACGGTCAAGGGGCTCTGCACGGCGGCGGAAAAGCCTGCCCTCGCCGTCACCTCTTTCGACTGCCTTGCATACGCTGAAGAGAGCGGAAAAAAGCTCGCGCTCGTGGACGCGGGACACGGATATTTCTACGGCTGCGGCTATGACGGCACGGCGGTCGTAAGTTCTCCCCGCTATATGTCCCGCCAAGAGGCGGAAACGCTCATCGCCGAGGGATTTATGCCCGTTTCGGAGGAGGAGCTCCCCATTCCGTCCAAGGTCCTTTCCGCGGGTGAGGGATTGCTCGCGGCGGCGGAGGCGCTCTGCGGACGCGTTGCACCCTGTTCGGAGCTCGAAGCGCTGTATCTGAGAAAATCATCCGCGGAGGAGGGAAGATGAACGGCAGAAGCTGGACGGTCGGCGACCTCGATCAGATCGCCGCGATCGAAAAAGAGTGTTTTTCCGACCCGTGGACGAGGCGGATGCTCGCCGAATCCTTTCTCTCGGAGCGGTTCTATACAACCCTTCTCGAGGAGAGCGGGACGGTCGTCGGCTACGGCGGCATGGACATCACCCTCGACGAGGCGGAGATCGAGCTCATCGCCGTGAGTGAAATGTACCGCCGCTGCGGACGGGGCGGGATGATCCTCTCGGACCTTATCGGCATGGCGAAGGCGCACGGCGTCAAAAAGATTTATCTCGAAGTGAGAGTCTCCAACGCCCCCGCACAGCTCCTCTACCTCAAAAACGGCTTCACGGGGCTGTATTGCCGCTCCCGCTACTACCCCGACGGCGAGGACGCTGTCGTCATGGTGAAGGTCCTTTCTTGAATCTCAGCTTTCTGCAGCGGGGAGAGGGGGAGGATCTCCTCTTCCTACACGGCTATCTCGCCTCGAAGGAGTGCTTTTACCCCCAGATCGGCTATTTTTCACGTTTTTACCGCGTGACCGCCCTCGATTTCCCGGGGATGGGACGTGCGGAGCCGCTCACCGCTCCGTGGTCCGTGGACGACTATGCGGCATGGTTGAAGGAGGCATTGTGTTTTCTCGGGATCGGACGGGCAAAGGTCATCGCCCATTCCTTCGGCGGAAGGGTCGCGATAAAACTGCTTGCCGAGGGGATGTTCTCCCGTGCCGTCCTCACGGGCTGTGCGGGCATCGTCCCCAAGCGGACGCTCTCCTATAAGCTCCGCGTAAGGAGCTATCAACTCTGCAAGAGGATCGCGCCGCGCTTTGCGGAAAAGCATTTCGGCAGCGAGGAATACAGAACGCTCTCCCCTCTCATGCGGGAGAGTTACAAAAAGATCGTCAACGAAGATCTGAGGGAGACTGCCGCCCGTATCGGTGTTCCCGTCCTCTTTCTGCACGGGGAGAAGGACAGGGCGGTGCCGCTCTCCTCCATCCGCGTCTATCTCGATAAAATCAAGGGAAGCAGGTTGCAGATCCTGAGGGACTGCGGGCACTTTCCCTTTTTGGATGATCCGCTCGCCTTTTCTCTGGCGGCTGAGGAGTTTTTACAATGTTAACAAACAGCATGGTCTTTGCCATCGTCGGCATCTATGCCGCCCTCTTCGCGCTCGCGCTGACCTTCTGCGCGGGGCCTCTCTATGGCATTCTGCAACAGGAGGGTTACAGTTGCGGCGCTTCCCTGAAGTGGTATTTCCGTAAAAAGAATATGCTGCGGCGCAGATACCGCCTGCTCGCCCTGTGCGTCCTGCTCATCACGGCCCTTCTTTCCCTGAGCTTTTCCTTCCTCGGCGCAAATTATGCCGAGATCTTCGCCGCGGCGGGCTTTCTCGCCCTGTGCGGGATCTTTCTCTATGCCTTCCGACGCGCCCTCAAAGTCCCCCTGAAGTACACAAGGCGCGCGGTGAGGCTGATCGTCTGCACGTATATTCTGCTCTTTGCAGCGCTCTACGGCGCGGGGATCGGGCTCTATTGCGCCGCCGAGGCGATCGGCCATGACCTCGCCCGCGTCCTCCGTATGACGCCCGTATGCATCTTCCCCGCCCTGCTCTTTCTCTTCCCCGCAGCGGCGAACTGTATCATGAAGCTCTATGAAGTTCCCCGCAGCCGTGCGCTCGTCAGACGGGCGAAAAGGACGCTCGCGGCAAGTCCCTGCGTCAAGGTCGGCATTACGGGCAGCTTTGGGAAGACCTCCGTCAAGCACATCGCAGAACAGATCCTCTCTTCCAAATTCCGCGTGAAGGCGACGCCTGCCTCTTTCAATACGCCCATCGGCATCGCAAAATTCGTCAACGGAGAGGGGTGCGATTGCGACATCTTTCTCGCGGAGATGGGGGCAAGGCATATGGGCGAGATCGGGGAGCTCTGCCGTCTCGTTGACCCGACTGTCGGTGTCGTGACGGGGGTATGCGGACAGCATCTCTCGGGCTTCGGTTCCCTCGAAAACATCAGAAAGGAGAAGGGGGAACTCGCCCGCCATGCAAAGACCGTCATCCTCGGGAAGACGGCGCACGGGATGAGGGAGGACGCCCTTCTCGAAGGCAAAGATTTTTCCGCCGATGAGGTGGAACTCTTCCCCGACAGGACGGTTTTCACCCTCCGTCTCGGGGAACATTCCGCCAAAATCGAGACGAAACTGCTCGGACGCCACGCCGCCGAAGACATCGCCCTCGCGGGGGCGCTCTGCCTTGCGCTCGGCATGGCGGCAGAAGACATCTTCGCGGCAGTCCCCGCCGTCACCCCTGTCCCGCACAGGTTAGAGCGCAGCGAGAGCGGCGGGATCGTCATTCTGGATGATAGCTATAATTCCAATACCGAGGGCGCAAAGAATGCCGTCGAGATTCTCAGGATGTGCCCCGGGAAACGGGTCATCGTCACGCCCGGGCTCGTCGAACTCGGCGAGGCGGAAGAGACGGAAAACTTTGCGCTCGGCAAGGAGATGGCGGGCGTGGACGCCGTCGTGCTCGTGGGGGAGACCCGTGTGCTCGACGTGCGGAAGGGCTTCGTCGAGGGCGGCGGACAAGAGGAACAGCTGAGCATCGTCCCCGACCTCAAGGCCGCACAGATCCTGCTCTCCGAGATCCTGCACCGCGGGGACTCCGTCCTCTTTCTGAACGATCTCCCCGACAAATATTGAGCGGATCGCCGCAGGATCGGCTTTCGCCCTACAGCTTTCTACATGATGAAACACCAAAGACGGAAAAACTTCGGAGGTGTTTTTTTCATGCAGAAAATCATTGCAGTCTTTTTCGGCGGAAATTCCAACGAGCACGAGATCTCCGTCATCACGGGGATGCTCGCCGTCAATCTCCTGAGAGGGGCGGGGGAAAACGTCCTTCCCGTCTATCTCCCCCGCGGCGGCGGCATGGTGACGGGGAAAATGTATGACGTGAGGGATTTCCGCGCTCCCGATAAAAAGAGGATCCCCTTGCGCTTCTGCGAGGGCGGGCTGGAGACGTTCAGGGGGAAGGAGTACCCGATCGGCGTCGCCCTCAATTGCTGCCACGGCGGCTTCGGCGAGGACGGGACGCTCTCGGCGCTGCTTCGGTGGTATCATATCAGGAGCGCTTCCCCCGAGATGCCCGTCTCCGCCCTCTTTATGGACAAATCGCTCTCCAAGATCGCGGCGAGGGGGCTCGGGCTCCCCGTGGCGGCGGGCGTGACCGTCCGCGAGGGGGAAGGGTATGACGCAGCGCTCGCCCTCGGCTTCCCCGTCATCGTCAAGCCGTCGCGGCTGGGGTCGAGCATCGGGATCAGGATCGCAAAGACGGAGGAAGAGCTCTGTATGGCGCTCACGGAGGCCTTCCGTTTGGACGGCAGCGCCCTCGTTGAAACCTATCTGGAGGGGAAACGCGATCTCAACTGCGCCGCCTGCCGCATGAACGGAGAGGTATTGCTCTCTCCCGTCGAGGAGGTTTTTTCGGACGAGGCCTTCCTCACCTTCTCGGAAAAGTATGAGGGAACGGGGCAAAGGCGCTCTTCCATCCCCGCCGACATTCCCGAGGAGATCGCCGCGCGCGTGCAGTCCTATACACGGCATATCTATGAGACGTTCTCCTGCAGGGGCGTCGTACGGGCGGATTTCCTCCTCGTCGGCGGGAAGGTGTATTTCAATGAGCTCAACACCGTGCCGGGGTCGCTCTCCTGCTATCTCTTCGGGGAGACCCTCATGGACGCACGGGATTTCTTCCTCGGGCTCGTGGAGGAAGGGCTGAATGCACCCTTGGAGGAGAAGCAGACAATCGAGACGAACATTTTAAGCGGCTCGATCTTCTCGGGCAAGGGCGGGAAACGGATGTAGAGGGGCGGAATCCCTTGCCAAATCCCCGCAAAAGGGGTACAATAGACACATGAAGATCCAAATGAAGACTCCCCTCGTCGAAATGGACGGGGATGAGATGACAAGAATTTTGTGGAAGAGCATCAAGGAACTGCTCATCGAGCCCTATGTCGACCTCAGGACGGTGTATTTCGACCTCGGGCTCCCGAACAGGGACGGGACGGATGACGCCGTCACCGTTGAAAGCGCCCTCGCGACAAAAAAATACGGCGTCGCCGTCAAGTGCGCCACCATTACCCCCAATGCACAGCGGATGGAGGAGTATCATCTCAAACAGATGTGGAAGAGCCCCAACGGGACCATCCGCCGCATCCTCGACGGGACGGTGTTCCGCGCTCCCATCCTCGCAAAGGGGATCAGACCATATATTCCCACATGGAAAAAGCCGATCGTCCTCGCCCGCCATGCCTACGGGGACGTTTACTCTGCCGTGGACGCCGTGACGGCGGGGGAGAAGGTCTACCTCGTCGGAGAGGACGGGACGGGGCGGGAGACCTTCCGCTGCCTCGTGCATGATTTCAAGGGGGAGAGCGGGGTCGTGCAGGGGATGCACAATACGGACGCCTCCGTGCGTTCCTTCGCCGAGGCCTGTTTCCGCTATGCCTTGGAGGCGGGACTTCCCGTCATCTTCGCCGCAAAGGATACGATCGCAAAGACATACGACGGGAGGTTCCGTGAGATCGTCGGCGAGGTGTATGAGACATACCGCCCCGCCTTTGAAGCGCGGGGGCTTTGGTATCTCTATACCCTCATCGACGACGCCGTTGCACGCATCATCCGCTCGGAAGGGGGGATCCTCTGGGCGTGCAAGAACTATGACGGGGACGTCATGAGCGATATGGTCGCAACGGCATATGGTTCGCTCGGCATGATGACGTCCGTACTCGTCTCGCCGGACGGGAAGTATGAATATGAAGCGGCGCACGGGACGGTCACGCGGCATTATTACAGGCACCTGAAGGGGGAGGAGACATCCACCAACTCCGTCGCGACGATCTTTGCATGGACGGGGGCGTTGAAGAAACGGGGGGAGCTGGACGGGATCGCAGAACTCGTCGCATTTGCCGAACGGCTCGAACGGGCGACGGTCTCGGCGATCGAGGACGGAAAGCTGACGGGGGACCTCATCCCGCTCTGGGACGGCGACGCCGCGCCCGAAAAGCTCGACACATTTGCCTTTTTACGCGAAGTCTCCCGCCGCCTTTAACGGGTATTCCCGCGCTTTCTTGCCCACCCCGTAGGGGGTAGGCCTTGTCCACCCCTTGAGGGGTGGGTGGCACGAGCAACGCGAGTGACGGAAGGGGTGTTCCTTCGCTCCTTCCCTTAGGAAGCCACGAAAAAGAGAGGTGGGATATCCCCACCTCTCTTTTGCTTCAGGCTTAGCTTCTTGTCCAGTAGCAATTGGACGAGCTATATTGTCTGACCAGAAAGTATGCAGCTAATTCGGGAATGGCAAGATTCTCGGACGGGACGGGCCGATCCTGTGTGCCCGTAGCGTAGTCAATGATATGACATACCCAGCCTTCGGTCTCCGCAAACGTTACACTAGTGAGGTTCTGGCACCTGTCTAACGCCCTCTCTCCGATCTCTGTCACCCCTTTCCCGATGGTAATGGTGTTGAGCGCGCTGCAATTTTCGAACGCCTTTTCCCCAATCTTCGTCACACTGTCGGGAATGACGATGCTCTCAAGCGAGCTGCACTCGCTGCACATAGCTTCGCTGATCTCCGTCAAATTCTTTGAGAGTTCGATGCTTACAAGCGAGCTGCATTCATCAAACGCCCACCTTCCGATCTTGGTCACGCTATCGGGAATGACGATGCTCTCAAGCGAGCTACACCTGTTGAACATAGCCTCGTCAATCTCCGTCAAATTCTTCGGGAGCTTGATGCTCACAAGCGAACTGCAATTCATGAATGCACACGTCCCGATCTCCGTCACACTGTCGGGGATCGTGACGTTTACGGGGGCAGCGGTGCCATAGAACGCCGCAACGCCGATCCGTGTCACGCCTTCGGGGATGGTGGTCGTCTTGCAGCCCGCGATGATGACGCTGTTGCTCGCGATGTTGAGGATGCAGTTTCCTTCGCTGCGGAAGATTTTGTTGCCTTCCTCTACCTGAAGGCTCTCCAGCGCCTCGCAGTTTTCAAACAAGTAGTAACCGAGCTTCGTCACGCTTGCGGGGATCGTGAGACTCTTGAGCGCTTTGCAGTCTGGGAATGCAACCCATGCAATCGTCTCGAGACCGCTGCCGAGTTTGATGCTCTCAAGCGATGTACAGCCATCGAAAGTACGGCGCTCGATCTTCTTCACGGCGTCGGGGATCGTAATATTGACGAGCGCAGTGCAGTCGCGGAATGCGTATTCCCCGATCGAGACGATGCTGTCGGGGAGATTGATGGCGGAAAGCCCGCTGCAGCCGTCGAATGCGTGGGGCGCAATGCTCTTGGTGCCCGCCCGTACGGTATAGGAGCCCGTGAGATCCTTAGCCTCGATGAGGTGATTCCCGACATAGAGGACCTTCCCGTCGTCCCAGTGGCTTTGGTCCTGATAGTATGCCGTCTTTGCAAAATCGTCCTGAATGCTGACTACGCTGTCGGGGATCGTGATCGCGTTGAGCGCGCTGCAATCATAGAACGCATCCTTCCCGATCGTGAGAAGCCCGTCGGGCAGAACAATCTCCGTCATGGCATAGGTGTATTCTTCCTTTTCGGGATAGGTCTGATTCTTGAAGGCCCCATCGGCGATCGTCTTCGTCCCCGCGCGGACGGTGAAAGTGCCCGCCTGCGTGCCCTTCGACTTGATGAGATGGTTTCCGATGTAGAGCGTGCCGTTTTCGTCCCAGTTGGCGGGATCCTGATAGAGGGCGGTCTCTTCGATGCCGCAGTCGTCGAAGATCAGCGCGCTGTCGGGAAGCTCGAGCTCCGTAAGCGCGGAGCATTCGGTGAATAGACTATATCCGAACGTTTCGACATTTTTCCCGATCTTTACGCTTTTGAGCGCACTGCATCCCTCAAAGGCAAAAAGCCCGAGCGAGGTGACGCTGTCGGGAATGACGATGCTCGTCAGGGAGGTGCAATTCGCAAATGCATCGGGCATGATACAGTTGACGCTCTCGGGGATGGTGATGCCCGTGATTTTCGAACAGCCGTAGAAGGCGCTTGAGTCGATCGCTCTCACCCACTTGCCGTTGTAGCCATAGGGGATGACGATGTCGCCGCTGAGCGCTTCCTCATCGTCGGGCTCACTGACCATATAACTGACTTCATGCTGATCCACGAAGTCCTCGATCCCCTCATAGAGCTCATAGGTGAGTCCCTCGGTGTACTCCCACTTCTCGCCGCAGCCGCTGCAGACATTGTCCACCGTAAAGGTGTGGTGATGGACGTCGGCGGGATCCTCGGGGTTCTCATTGCTCCCTCCGTTTCCGCCGCACGCCGCGAGACCGAGCCCGAGGCAGAGGATTGCCGCCGCGGACAGCGCGGACGTCAAAAATTTGTGCTTCATTGTTCTGTTCTCCTTTTGTGTTTGATTTGCGGGCAAAAATTAAGGGCGTTCAATTACAGAACGCCCGCATCGAGTATCCCGTAATTGTTGCGACACAAGTTCTTCCACAATCGGAAAAAAGGATACACTAAATGCCAGTGTAGCCGATTGTGGAAAAAAATATAAAACTTATGTCGCAAACTCAGTATATCACCAAAGGCGTGAAAAATCAATCAAAACAGCAAAAAAAATCCCCGCCGCCGCGCGGAAACTTCGTCGGCATTTTTCATTGGGATCCAAGGGGAGCCCCTTGCCCCCGCACGCCCTACCCTGCGTCGCCCTGAGCCGCGTGCGTTATGCCCCGCACTCTCCCCCGCGTCATCCCGCCGCCCCGCCCCCAGCGTCATCCTGAGACAGTGAAAAAGAACGAAGTCCGATGAGCAAGTCCCGAAGGATCCCGAAGAACGGAGTCCGAAAAAGCTCCCCTTGGGGGGGAGCTGTCGAACGTAGTGAGACTGAGGAGGGGAATGGCACCTCCCAAGGAGGAGCTTTTTATCGGACTTCGTTTTCAGTTGCGTCTGCGGCCGACCAGTGATAAAAATACGAACGCAAACCGTAAAAAGTAGACGAGCGAGATGAGCAGCGACGCAACATAGGTCATCGCGGCGGCGGAGAGCACTTTGCTCGCCCCGGGGAGCTCGTCGTTCGTCAGGATCCCGTCCTCGACGAGCATCTTCTTCGCCCGCCGTGAAGCGTTGAACTCGACGGGCAGCGTCGCGAGCATAAAGAGGGTGGAGAGCCCGTACAGCCCGATCCCGATATACACCGCCCACTCCCCGTAAGGCACTGTCTGCCAAAAGATATCGAGCAACAGTCCCACGATGATGAGCGGCAGCGCGAGCCGCGAGCCGATATTCGTGATGGGAACGAGGATATTCCTGATCTTATAGGGAATATACCCCTCCTTTTTTTGCATGACGTGCCCGATCTCATGTGCCGCGACGGCAACGGCGGCGACGGACGGGGAACCATAGGTCGCCTGTGAAAGGTTGACCTCTTTTTTTGAGGGATTGTAATGGTCGGTGAGCTTGCCGCTCACACGGTTGACGGAGATATCATGCACGCCGCGCTTCCCCATGAGCCGCGTCGCCGTGTCATAGCCCGTCATGGCGGAGCGGTTGGGAATACGGTCATATTCCGCATAGGTGGAATTGACCTTTGCGCTCGCCCATGCAGACAGCGCGAGGAAGGGGACAAGTATGAGCAAAAATAAAAGATAAGAAAACATATCTACCTCACTATTATCTTACCCGTGCCGCGGGGAGTTGAAATCGGTTTCGGGAAAATTTTTTCAAAAATAGAAAATTTCCTCGAATTTTTTGCCGAGCGCGACACACAGGACGAGGGCGAGCTTGGCCGTCGGGCAGTACTGTCCCGTCTCGACGGAGCTGATCGTGTTCCTCGAGACCCCCACGAGCGCGGCGAGCTCCCCCTGCGATAAATTTTTCTCCGCCCGTATCTCTTTCAGACGGTTATGCAG
>CANQLW010000059.1 GCA_947624805.1 uncultured Clostridia bacterium
AAGAACAAGCTCGACGGGCTCGTCTTCTCGGTGGAGCAGACCATGCGCGACGCCGGCGACAAGCTCTCCGAAGAGGACAAGAAGACGCTCGAGGACGCCGTTGCAGACGCCAAGAAGGCGCTCGAGAGTGACGACGAAGATACTTTCAACAGCGCGGCGGAGGAGTTCCAGAAGCGGATCGCTCCCGTCATCGCAAAGCTCTACCAGCAGTCGAACCCGCAGGGCGGAGCGGCAGGCGGTGACGACGGAGACACGGAGTTCAGACAGTAACCCTGCCCCAAACAACACCTGAGGGCACGCCGCGGCGTTAGCCCGACCGAAAAAGAACAGATCCGTAAGACCGAAAGCCGCTTCATGCGGCTTTTCGGCACGGCAAAGGACGGATATGGCAGAAAAAAGAAATTATTACGAAGTCCTCGGCGTCAAAAAGGACGCGACCGAGGAAGAGATCAAGGCGGCTTATAAAAAGCTCGTCAAACTCTACCACCCCGATCTTCATCCCGGGGACGAGGCGGCGGCGGAAAAATTCAAGGAGATCAACGAGGCGAACGAGGTGCTCTCCGACAAACAGAAACGCGCCGCTTACGATTATGAACAGGAACACCCCGGCATGGGGGGCATGGGCGGCATGGGGAGCGGCTTCGGCGGCTTCTCGGGCGCGGGCTTCTCGGGCTTCGGGGATATCTTCGATACGATCTTCTCGGGATTCGGCGGCACTGCCCAGCGGGACACGGCGGGCGAGGATATCCGTATTCAGGTCTCCCTCTCCTTTATGGACGCCGCCAAGGGCTGCCACAGGGAGATCACATATATGCGGAATGAGCCTTGTCCCGCCTGCCGCGGCACGGGGGCGAAGAACGGCACTGCCTACAAGACCTGCCAGAAGTGCGGGGGGAAGGGGCAGGTGCGCCTCGTGCAGGAGACCATGTTCGGCAGGACTGTCCGTGTCGGGATATGCCCCGACTGCGGCGGCAGGGGCAAGATCGTCACCGATAAGTGCCCCGACTGCAAGGGACGCGGGTCTGTCAGACGGGAGACGAAGGTCGCCGTCGACCTGCCCGCGGGCGTCGATACATCCTCGATGATGCGGAAGCGCGGCTACGGACAGGCGAGCACGGAAGGAGGCGCCCCCGGGGACCTCATCATCACCTTCCGGATCGAGCCGCACAAGATCTTCCGCCGCGAGGGGATGGAGCTCTATGTCGATCTTCCCGTTCCCTTCCTGACGGCGGCGCTCGGCGGGACGGTACGGGTGCCAGATCTCGACGACGCGTTCGATTATAAGATCCCCGAGGGGACACAGTCGGGCACGGAGTTTACGGTGCGCGGCAAGGGGATCAAGGGGCGTACGGGCACGGGCTCGCTGCATATCCGTGTACAGGTGGAAGTGCCTACACGGCTCACGAAGGAGCAGCGGAAAGCGCTCGAAGCCGCCGCGGAGGGCATGGACCTGTCCAATTACGACAGATCCAAGCGCTATGCGGATAACCTTTCCGCCCTCTACGGGAAGGACGCTTACAAGAAATAATTTTTATGAAAGAGACGGCTTGGAGCCGTCTTTTTTTCGCTTGATTTGTTTGCTGCGCAAACAAATACAAGCGAAAATAGCCTCCCTCTATTTCTGATTAAACTTTCTTCTGACGAACCAGTCGGTGAGGCGTTCGGGGAGCATCTTGTTCAGATAGCGCGTGAGATTGTTCTTTCCGCCCGCGGCGGTGACGGTGGGCGGGTTCTTCTTATGGGCGAGTCTGACGATCGCGTCGGCGACGAGCGAGGGGCTCATGCCGCCCTGTTCCATATTTGCAAGCGCCGCGGAAGCCTTCTTCACCGAGGCCGTGTAAGTCTTTGCGTCATCCTCGCCGTACACCCGCCTTGCATAGGTAAAATCCGTCGCCGTGCCGCCCGGGAGAATCGCGCTCACCCGCACACCCTGTTTTCGCAGCTCGAGATCGCTCTCCCGCGCCAGCATGGCGAGCGCCGCCTTCGAAGAAGAATAAAACCCGTCAAACGGAATGGGCAGATCTCCTCCCAAAGAGCCGACGAGCACTGCCCGCCCGCTGCGTTTTTTGAGGAAGGGCGCCGCCGCCCGCAGCGCCTCTACCGCGCCGAAATAGTTGACCTCGAAGAGATAGCGGTAATCCCCGCTCTTCGCGTGTTCGAGGGGCGCCGCCATCGAGAATCCCGCGGAGTACACGATAAGATCGATCCCCTCCGTCTCGGCGCCGATCTCCCCGATCGCCCGTGCGAGGTCTCCCTCCTGTGAGGCGTCCGCCGTGACCGTCCTGACCCGTTCCCCCTTAAAAGGAGTACGGGAAATATTGAAGACGCTATACCCCTGCGCCGCCAAACGGAGCGCAGTCTCTCTGCCGATGCCCGAAGAGCCGCCCACGACGACCGCCGTCTTTCTTGCAGTGCGTACGTGCCCGTTTTCACGTTTGCTTTCCTGTTCCATCGACTCAATTATGGGCAACCGCCGCCCAAGTTATGCAAAAACCTTTTATCCTCTTCCGCCGGGACGGGACCCGGGACCGCCGGGGCCGCCGAAGCCGCCCGGAGGGGTCCCGCCGGGGGTTCCCATACCGCCCGAGGAGCCGACCGAGGTGATACGGCTGTTGACGGTGAAGGAACACAGTTCGCTGTCCCCGCCATAGATCTTATAGCTCCCGCCCGCCGTGAGTTCGGGGCAGGAGATAATGACCGAGCGGCACTGTTTGAGGGCTGTCATCGAGAAGATCGCCTTGCCGTCCCCGTCCGTGAGGGAGAGATTCGCCCCCGCCGCGATCGAAGTATTTTGGACAAAGGAGACGACGTATTGCTCTGAATTGACAGCGGGCGCCTCTACCATACCATAGGGCCCGACGGCGAACAGATACCCGCCGTTCATCAGGAATCCCCCGTTCGTGTCGAGTGCCGCGTTACCCTCGCGGGTGGGACCGTAGACAAAGAGGGTCCCCGCAGTCATGAGCATGGTGCCGTTGGAGTCCACCCCGTCCCCCTCGGCGTCCACGGTGATCCGCCCGCCCGAGATGATGATGTGACAGTTTGGATTGGAATTCTCGCCGTACTGTGTTGTCCCGTCCGCGGCGTTGATGCCGTCGTCTGCGGAGGTCACGGCGATCGTCCCGCCGCCGATCTCCACCTTGGCGGCCTCGAGACCCTCATAGCAGCGTTCCACGGAGATCTCCCCGCCCGAGACGGTGAGCAGTTCCTCTGCGTGCAGGGCGTCGTCCCCCGCCGCGATCGCAATCGTCCCGCCCGAGACGGCAATCTCGCCGTCCGAGTGGATGGCGTCGTCATTTGCATTCACCGTCACCGTTCCGCCCTCGATGCCGATATAGTACTCGTCCGAGGCGATCTCATGGGTATTCTCGTCATACGTCTCCGTATCTTCTCCCCAGTCGATGGGGCCGACCTTGATGCCCTTGCCGTCCCCGCTGTCCGAGGAGAGTTCGGTGATCGTCTGGGGCGCGCCGCCGTTCGTCGTGATGTCCACGGCGCTCCCTTCCTTTACAACGACGAAAGTATCCGCCTGTATGCCGTCATCCTTGGTGACGGCGGTGAGCGTTGCCCCGTCGAGGACGACATAACCGCCCGCCTGATAGTCCACCTCAGGGGCGGCCGTCTCGGTCTTATAGTCGATCTCCGCGTGCAGGCCGTCCTTTGCGGCATCGATTACGAGCGTCGCATCCTTGACGGCGACGGCGTTTGCAGAGATGCCGTTCTTTGTGGAAGTTACCTTGAGCGACCCCGTCCCGTTGACCGTGAGGACGCCCCCGCAGTCGATCGCATTGGAACCGTCGGGATTGGTATTCGAGAGGGTATTTTCGCCGATGAGGCTGATCGTGAGATCTCCCGCCGCCTCGATGACCTTTTTATCGTTTGTGAGCACGGCATGATCCAGCCAGAGGGTGACACCCTCCGCCTCCACCGTGATCTTTCCGCTGCTCTCCCCCGAGACGACATATTCGCCCGCTTCGGAGAGCGTCGTCTTCCCCGAGATCGTTTTGGCGCCCGAGGAGATCTCGCCGCCCGAGGGGATCTCCCCCGCGGCTTCCCCCGCCTGCTTGGAATTGTCCGATTCCGAGACGGCAGGCGCCTCGCTGACGGTGCCGCCCCCGCCGAGATTGTCCACGGGACCATTGGGACCGCCTCCCCCCTGCGTACAGCCCGAGAGCAGCATCGCGCCGAGTATGAGCGGTATCATGAGATATTTTTTCATCACCGACCTCCGTTGTCAAGTTTCCTTGATTGTACTATAAAATTTGGAAAAATGCAATGGAGACGCTCCAAATTGAGGGAATTTCCGCCTGATTTTTATCTTTTTTCACCCCGCTGTCACGGAAAAAGAGGGGATTTGCATAGCATGGAGTGACTGTACCGATGAAATACGGAGGTTCCGAATGCAGTGGTTTTTCACGCTATCCCCGTGGGAACAGGCGCTTATCGCCTCCTTCCTGCTCTTTGCGCTCACATCTCTTGGCGCATCCTTTGTCTTCTTCTCGAAGGGGATCGGGCAGACGGCCCTGACCGCCCTCAACGGCTCGGCGGCGGGGATCATGATCGCCGCGTCCTTCTTCTCGCTCCTCCTGCCCGCGCTCGGGTATGAAAACGGTTTGCCCCCCTTTCTCACCGTGACGGCGGGGTTTCTGCTCGGCGGGGCGTTTATCATTGTAAGCGATTTTGCCTTTGCGCGGCGGAAGAAAAAATTTACACGCTTTAAGGACGAAAAAAACGCCCTGCTCTTCCTCGCCGTGACTCTCCACAATATCCCCGAAGGTATGGCGGTGGGCGTCGCGCTCGCCGTCGCGGGGGAGGAGCACGCCGTGCTCGCCGCGCTGCTGCTCGCGCTCGGCATCGCGATCCAGAACTTCCCCGAGGGGATGTGCGTCGCCTTCCCGCTCAGGGCAAAGGGGCTGTCCCGCGCAAAGAGTTTTCTCTTCTCCGTCTGCTCGGGCTCGGTGGAGATCCCTGCGTGCGTCTTCGGAGCGCTCGCCGCGGGGCTCGTAACGGGGCTTTTGCCGTGGGCGCTCGCCTTCTCCGCGGGGGCGATGATCGCCGTCGTCTGCTCCGAACTCATCCCCGACTGCTATGCAGGCAACAAGACGCTCGCCTCGGCGGGGCTCATCCTCGGATTCTGCCTCATGATGGCGCTCGACGTCGCCTTCGGCTGACCGTTCTCCCCCAAAAATGAGGAAAAAGTGGCGTCGGGAGGGGGTGAAGTGATTCAAAGATACAAAAATTGGGATTTTTTTCCGTTTCCCTCTTGATTTTTTTTGTATATCGGTTATAATGGTAGAAAAGTGTGCTCCAAGCGGGCAAATTTACTTTAAGGGGAACTGTTATGAGCCTTTCTGCAAAGAATATCAGAAATATCGCCGTCGTCGGGCATTCCGGCGAAGGCAAGACGACGCTCTGCGAGGCGATGCTCTTCAACGCCGGCGCCATCGAGCGTATGGGCAAGATCGAGAACGGCACGACCGTCTGCGACTTCGACGATCAGGAGATCGCACGGCACTCCTCCGTCTCGCTCGCGTGCGCCTACCTCAACTGGAAGGACACCAAGCTCAACCTGCTCGACGTGCCCGGGTTTTATGACTTCGAGGGAGAATTCAACTCCGCGATGCGTGCGTGCGGGGCGGCGCTCGTCGTCGCGGGCGCAAACGGCACGGTCACCGTCGGCGCCGAGAAGGCGATCAACCTCTGCCTGAAAACCAAGAAGCCGCTCGTCGTCTTCATCAACGGGATGGATAAGGACAATGCCGACTATCACGGCACCGTCCATGCCCTGCAAGAGAAATACAAGGGCAAGATCGCGCCCATCCAGATCCCCATCATGGAGGGGAACAAGATGACGGGTATCGTCAACGCCCTCACGGGGAAGGCATACCGCTTCTCCAACACGGGTCCCGAGGAGATCCCCGTGCCCGAGCTCTATGCCCGCGACCTCGAAGAGATGCAGGCGGCGCTCATGGAGACCGCTGCGGAGAACGACGACGTGCTCCTCGAAAAATACTTCGAAGACGGCTTCCTCTCCCGTGAAGATACCATCCACGGCATCCGCAAGGGGATCTTTGCCATCAACGTCATCCCCGTCATGGCGGGCAGCGCGCTTCTGAATAAGGGCGTCATCAACCTCATGAACGAGATCGTCAGCTATATGCCGCAGGCGGCGGAGCGTGCCGGCATCCCCGCTAAGGACCTCAAACAGGACACGGTCATCGGCGTCGAATGCGACGAGACGGCTCCCCTCGCGGCTCAGGTCTTCAAGACGGCCGTGGATGCCTTCGTCGGCAAGATGAACTATCTCCGCGTCTGCCGCGGCGTCCTGAAAGCGGGTACGGACGTGCTCAATCCCAATACAAACACGACCGAGCGGATCGGCTCGCTCTATATCATGCGCGGGAAGAAGCTGGAGCCCGTCACGGAGCTCACGGCGGGCGACATCGGCGCGGTGAGCAAGCTCTCGAATACGGGCACGGGGGACACCCTCTGCGATCCCAATATGCCCGTGGAGTTCGACCCCATCTCCTTCCCCAAGCCCGTCCTTTCGATGGCGGTCTCCGCGACCGTCCGCGGCACCGAGGATAAGGTGTTCGGCGGGCTCAACCGTCTTGCCGAAGAGGACAAGAGTTTTCAGGTCGTCAAGAACCCCGACACGGGCGAGACGCTCGTCTGCGGACAGGGCGAGGTCCATCTCGAGATCATCAAGAAGAAGCTGAAGACGAAATTCGGCGCGGATGCCGATTTCAAGACCCCTTCGATCGCATACCGCGAGACCATCCGTACCACTGCGACGGCAGAGGGTAAGCATAAGAAGCAGACGGGCGGGCACGGACAGTACGGCCACGTCAAGATGCGCTTCGAGCCCTGCGAAAAGGACTTCGAGTTCGACGATGAGGTCGTCGGCGGCACCGTTCCCAAGAACTATATCCCCGCCGTCGAGAAAGGGATCGTCGAGTGCCTTCCCCACGGCGTGCTCGCGGGTTACCCCGTCATCCGCGTCCGTGCAGTGCTCTTCGACGGCAGCTTCCACCCCGTCGACTCCTCAGAAGCGGCGTTCAAGGCCGCGGCAGAGATTGCGTTCAAAGAGGGCATGAAGGCGGCAAGCCCCGTCCTGCTCGAACCCATCTCCCGTATGAGGATCGCCGTGCCCGAGCAGTATGTCGGGGACGTCATGGGCGACCTCAATAAGCGCAGGGGCAGGATCATCGGCATGGACACCCAAGAGGATATGCAGGTCATCACTGCCGAAGCGCCCGAGGGCGAGATCCTCACCTACGCGACGACGCTCCGCTCCATGACACAGGGCAGAGGCCGCTTCTCGCAGACCTTCGCCCGCTATGAACAGGCGCCCGACCTCGTTTTGCAGGGTTTGAAGAAGTAAAGATCACAAGACAGCGCGGAGGGAGGTCCGCCTCCCTCCATGCGCCCTGTGAAAGTACCGAAAACCCGTCTTTGAAAAAATCTCAAAAAAAATTTGCAGAAAGCGATGAAATCGCTTGATTTCTTCGCGCGGATATGGTATAGTTATCAAGTAAATCGGAAGTTTAGCTCAGCTGGGAGAGCACCTGCCTTACAAGCAGGGGGTCATAGGTTCGATCCCTATAACTTCCACCATACAGTGCGGATAGCTTTTTATGCGGGAATAGCTCAGTGGTAGAGCGTCACCTTGCCAAGGTGAATGTCGCGGGTTCGAGTCTCGTTTCCCGCTCCAAACACAGCTCCGCACTGTTTTTTTTCGGCGCCATAGCCAAGTGGTAAGGCAAGGGTCTGCAAAACCCTGATTCCCCGGTTCAAATCCGGGTGGCGCCTCCAAGTGAAGGGCATCGCTTCAGCGATGCCCTTTTGAGCACCCATCCTTTCGCCCGTATTTGTTTGCCCGTCCCGCGGACCTACCCGTTTTAGGTGAAGGCTATGCCCTCTCCTTGGGAGTGCCCTCCTGCCCTCTTTTGGGGAGGTATTCTCCTGCCCCCTCCTTGGGGAGGGGGGTAGGGGGGTGGGGATATTGTGACCACGGAGCAACAGAACGAGAAAATCATCGCAAAAAATATTCTGAAAGAAGATTTTTTGCGAAGAGGAGACGTCGCCCTCAAAACGAGCTTTTCGAAAGAAAAGCGAGAAAAAGGGGCGGACGTCGACGAGCCGCTGTGGTGGAATTGGCAGACGCGCGTCGCCGCAAACTCCGCTTTGAGCACTTTCCGCAAGCGAAAAGTGCAACTGTGCTCCGTTGCGGCTCCTTTTCCCAAAAAATCTTGCTACGCAATCTTTTTCGGGAACCCTGTTATTTTAAGTCCCTTGCTTTGCTTTTTTAAGGGTACAGGGCACCAAACAAGTTCATATCTATGCCGCTGTGGTGGAATTGGCAGACGCAAGGGACTTAAAATCCCTCGGTAGAGATACCGTGTCGGTTCGAGCCCGACCAGCGGCACCAGAAAAGGCGCCCGATGAGGGCGCTTTTTTGGTGCCGACGGGAGGGCGTAGCCCGCCCCGCGCGCATTCTATTCCACGAAGTACCACCGACACCACGTCGCGACGCATTTTGCAAGCCCTTGCTGTTCGGAAAGGGCTTTGCTTTTTACATCTGTTTTTCCCAAAAGGTGACGGCGCGGGAGAGCCAACCCTCGGCGATGGTGCCTTGCCCCAAACCGAAGCCGTGCGGAAGTCCCTGAAACACTTCGATTTCCGCGTCCGTTCCCGTTGCCTTGATCGCGTCAATTCTGTTTTGCATGGTACGATAGTTTGCGATTCCGTCGCTCGTGCCGACGCAGGAGTACGTCGGGGGATCGTTTCCGACATCCGAATACCCCGTGTATTGAATGACGCAGGTCGCGGGCCTTTCGAGATCGTCGCCGCCGTAAGCCGCCGCGCCGCGAGAGCCGAGCCGTGCCGCCATTCTTCCGCCCGCGCTGCCGCCCCAAAGGGAGTAGCCGCCCGTATCAACGCCGAATTCTTCCGCGTGGTCGAAGATGAACGTAAGCGCCCGTGCCAAGTCCTCGCAGGCGGTCTGTTCGCCGGGGCGATAGATGATCGCAAAGGCGTTATAGTCGAGTTTGGAAAGTTCGAGCGCGTGGGGAAAACTGTCGTGCATTGCGCCGACATACGCCCAGCCGCCGCCCGCACAGGTCACGGCAAATTTCGCGCCTTCGTTTCCGCGAAAGAAAAAGAGACCCGTGTTGTTTTTCGCGGGATCGGCAGCCTTCTCCGCGTCCGAATAAATATCGTAGAAGATCTGATTGCCCGCACTTGATTGACCGTCGGAAAAACAAAAGTTCTCGGATATCCGAGAACTTTTTCGTGCTTCAATTCAATTTCAATGGGAGGTGAACGATTCTTTATTCCTTTGTAGCGAGATATCCCATGAGCGCCGCTTCATACTTGGTGAGATCGTTCCACGCGAATTGCTTCACATCCTCGTCCCAAGCCAAAGTATCTTTGAAGAGGTCCATCGTGAGTACTTTGCAGATCAGGAAGCGGAGGCCGTGGATCTTTTCGAGCACTTCGTTCTTGTCTCCCGCGAGCCCATCGAAATTCCATTCATCCGCCTTTCCGTCGGCAACGATCCTGCAATCCTTGATCTTATTATACAGAGTCTCGACCTCGGTTTTGATGAGCTCGGCGTAACTTTCGAGGATCTCCTGTGCGATGTTGCCTTTCAGGAACGAACGGTTGAGCGTGTTGAGTTCGT
>CANQLW010000060.1 GCA_947624805.1 uncultured Clostridia bacterium
AGGATTTTGAGTAAAAAACTTCTTATAAAGGAGAGAAAAATACAATGAGCGACGAAGAAATGCGGAACCCCGAGGCTCACCCCGCTCTCCGCGGAGATACGGCGGAGCAGTTCCTCTTTTTCGGTCTCGCTCTCCGCTTCCCGTACGATCACGAGGGCTTCCTTGACGAAATCCCTGACTTCCTCCGTCTTTTTCAGGTCATATTTGCACTTTGCGGCATAGATACGGAAGTCGATGAGCGGCATCGCGGCGTCGAGGCACTTCTGATACCCCTCCGCCCCCTGACGGCGCACGACGTCGTCGGGGTCCATCCCGCCCGTGAGCGGCACGACACGGATCTTTACGCCCTCTTCCTCGAGCAGTCTGAGTCCCCGAAGGTTCCCCTCCTGCCCCGCGGGATCGCCGTCATAGCTGATGAAAATATTCTCCGAATACCGCTTTGCAAGGCGGACCTGCTCCTTGGTGAGGGAGGTGCCCATGCTCGCGACGACGTTTTTGAATCCCGCCTGCCAGAGGGAGATGACGTCCATATACCCCTCGAGAATGATGAGGCTCGGAAGTCCCCCCGCCCGCTTCTCGCGCTTGACGAGGTTGATATTGAAGAGGTTTTTCCGTTTATCGAAGAGAAGGGTCTCGCGGGTGTTGACGTACTTCCCGCGGTTTGGGTCCTTGTGGAGAAGTCTCCCCCCGAAGGCGATGACTTCGTCCATATTATTGATGATTGGAATGATGAGACGGCCCGCCTCGGCGTCGTACAGCTTCCCCTCCCGCGTGATGCCGCAGGCGCCGCTCTCGGTGCACTCCTCGGGCGTATAGCCCTGTGCGAGCAGATAGGAGGGAAGTCCTCCGTAGTCGAGCGATGCGCCGAGTCCGAAACGTTTGGCGGTCGAGGGTGAGATCTCACGCTTTGCGAGATAATCGAGGTACTCCTTCGCCCGTCCCGAGTAGAGGGTATTGAGATAATAGCGGGCGGCGTCCTTCATGAGCGCGGAGAGCCTGTCCCGTTTTTTCTTTTTCCGGACGGTCTCTTCGGCGGAGCGCTCGTCACGGGCGGGAACTTCCAGCCCCGCGCGGCTTGCAAGAATCTGCACCGCCTGCATGAAGTCGATGTTCTCATACTCCCTCACGAACCCGATGACATCCCCCGAGACGCCGCAGCCGAAGCAGTGATAATATCTGTCCGCGACGTTGATCGCAAAGGACGGAGTCTTTTCGTGATGGAAGGGACAGCACGCCCAGAACTGGTTTCCGCGGCGCTCCAAACGGATATAGGAGCCGATGACCTCAACGATGTCGTTCTTCTCCTTGAGCTCCTGTATGAATGTGCCGAAATCGTCCTTCATACGCTCCCCTCCCGCGGCACGAACAGGCTCTTGAAGAGGTTGATCGCATAGCGGTCCGTCATGGAGGAGAGATAATCGCATACGGCGCGGGGGACGTCCGACGCCGCTGTCTCGAGATAGAGCGGCGGGAGCGCCTCGGGTCTCTCCGTAAAATATGTAAAGAGGGCGCGGAGCATCCGCTCGGCGGATTCCTGTATGAGCGTGTTGGCGTGTTCGTAGACGTGCTCGAACATGAAGCTCCTCAGATCGTCGAGCGCCTTCTGACGCTCGGGGGACATTCTGACGAAGGGCTTGCCGTTCGACGTCTCATAGATATCCATGATCGCCGTGTTGATACGCTCGGAGGTGTCCCGCCCGAAGAGCTCGATCGAAGCGGCGGGGAGCTCGTCCCCTTTCAGGATCCCCGCGCGGATGGCATCGGCGATGTCATGGTTGATGTAGGCGATGCGGTCGGCGAGCGAGACTGCCATTCCCTCGAGCGTGGCGGGCGTGCCGTTTTTCGGATGATTGAGGATGCCGTCCCGAACCTCGAAGGTGAGGTTGAGCCCCTTGCCGTCCTTTTCGAGCTTGTCCACGACGCGGAGGGACTGTTCGCTGTGGCGGAATCCCCCGGGGCAGAGCGAGCCGAGCACCCGTTCGCCGATGTGGCCGAAGGGCGTGTGTCCGAGGTCGTGTCCGAGCGCGATTGCTTCGGCGAGGTCCTCGTTGAGAGACAGGCACCTTGCAAGCGATCTGGCGATCTGGCTGACGTCGAGCGTATGCGTGAGACGGGACATATAATGATCGCCGTCGGGTGCAAAGAACACCTGCGTCTTATTTTTGAGGCGCAAAAAAGACTTCGAGTAGATGATGCGGTCCCTGTCCCTCTGGAAATCCGTCCGCATGGGATCGGGTTGCTCGTCCCGCTCGCGTCCCCGCGTCCTCTCGGACAGCGTCGCATATGGCGAGAGAAACATTCTCTCTTTTTCGTAAGTCTTTTCTTTCATCATACATTATTTCGTCAAAAGAGAAAAAAATCCTCTTTTTTAGAGGAAAATTTTTCAAAACAGGCGGAAATCTCCGATATTTTTAGTACTATGTCAGACATAAACCGAATAGTATGTGTGACATAATACTATGTTCAGATGCAAAAACCGCCGTTTACGCCCAAAATCTGGCCCGTGACGTACCGATTGTCGGCAAGGGAGAGAATCGCCGCGGCAACTTCCTCCGCGCTTCCGAATCTGCCTAATGGGATCTCTTCGCAGAGTCCTTCTCGGACCGATTTTGTGAGATGGGCGTTCATATCCGTTTCGATCACCCCGGGGCAGACGCAGTTGACGGTAATCCCCGACGGGGCGAGCTCCTTGGCGAGCGCCTTCGTGAAGGCGATGACCGCCCCCTTCGAGGCGGAGTACACGCTCTCGCAGCTTCCCCCCGTCTGCCCCCAGACAGAGGAGACGTTGACGATCGCACCGCCCCGCCCGAGCATCTTCGGGACGGCGTATTTCGTGCAGAGGAATGTCCCACCGAAGTTGACGTTCATCACCCTTTCATAGTCGGAAAACTGCACGTCCTGCACCTGTGCAAAGTGGGCGATGCCCGCGTTGTTCACGAGAAGATCGAGGGACGGAAGCGCCTTGAAAACCTCGGCAACGTCTGCCTCGTCGGCGACATCGGCGCGAAGAAAGGTGACGGCGGGGAGTTCCCCTCTCGCCCTCTCCGCGGCGGCCTCGTCGGAGAAATAGAGCGCGGTCACGGCATACCCCTTTTGGGAGAGCAGACGGCAGACCGCGAGCCCGATGCCCCGCGTGCCGCCCGTGACGAGCGCCCTCATGCCCCCTCCGCAATGCGGACGATTTCGCGCGCGACCTCGTCCACGCTCTTGCCGTCCGTGTCGACGATACAGTCGGCGACGGCTTCGTAGACGGGCGTACGCTCAAACAGGAGCTCCCTGAGTTTCTCGGCGATCTTGCCGTTGTCCTTGAGGAGCGGGCGCGTTTCATCCGCACGGACGCGGACGAGCAGCGTCTCGAAGTCTGCACGCATGAAGATGATCTTGCCCTTCCGCTTCAAGAGCTCGTTGTTCTCCGCCTTTAAGACCAGCCCGCCGCCCGTCGAGATGACGAGCCCGTCCATATCCGAAAGTTCCCTGACGATCTCTGTCTCGAGGGCACGGAAATGCGCTTCGCCGTAATACTCGAAGATGTCCGAGATCCGCCCGTGACGGTCGCTGATCATGATGTCCGTGTCGAACCATCTGCGTCCCGTCAGTTCGGCGATACGGATCCCGACGCTGGATTTGCCCACCCCCATCATGCCGCTGAGTACGATATTCATATCAAAAAGCTCTCCAATGCAAGATAATAGCTGTTTTTGCCGAAGCCGAGGATCTCCCCCTTGCAGACTTCCGTGAGCACCGACTTATGCCTGAACTCCTCCCGCGCCTGCACATTCGACATATGCACTTCGACGACGGGGACGGAGACGGATGCGATCGCGTCGCGGATGGCGTAGCTGTAATGGGTAAAGGCGCCCGCGTTGAGAACGATCCCGTCATAGACCCCCTCGGCACGCTGGATCTGCGTGCAGATCTCCCCCTCAAAGTTGCTTTGGACGAAATCGACGGCGTGCCCTTTGCCCTCGACGAAGGCTTCGAGCTGCTTATTGATCTCCTCGAGCGTCTCGCCGCCGTAAACGCCCTTTTCACGCCTGCCCGTGAGATTGAGGTTGACCCCGTTGAGTACCAGAAATTTCATGACCGTTCCTCCCTGTATTCTTCGTAAAACTTTTTTGCCTGTACGCTGTCGGGCGCTTTGCCAAGATAGATGCAATCGGACATATACGCCTGATAAAAGAGCATCGCCGCGCCGTTTACTGTCTTCTTGCCGAGCGTTGCCGCGATACGGAGAAATTCAGACTCCCTCGGCACATAGATGAGATCGGCCGCCGTCTCCGTGAGGGAGAGAAGTTCCTCGCCGACGGGCTGTCTTGTGCCGCAGAACTGCACGGCGGGCGTCTGTCCCTCGGTATCGTGCATCCCGATGCCCGTGCAATTCAGAATGACGTCGTAGCGCTCCGCGGGGATATCGGCAAGGGGCGTGAACCCGCCGATCTCGGCATACACCTGTTTCAGACGCTCGGCGCTCCGCTCATAGACGAAGACCTGCGCCCCGCTTTGGATGAGTTTGAAGATACAACTCCTCCCCGCGCCGCCCGCGCCGAGAACGAGGACGCGCTTTCTCTCCACAGCGATCCCCTCGCCCGAGAGCATCAAAAGAAAGCCGTAGCCGTCTGTATTATACCCCGTGCGGTCCGCCGAGAGGACGGTATTCACCGCCCCGAAGGCGCGTGCATCCCCCTTGATCTCCTTCAAAAAGGGAATGATCTCCCCCTTGAAGGGAATTGTGACGTTGAACCCGTCGTAGTCGGAAAAGAGTTGTCCGACGCGGGAGGAAAATTCCTCGGGAGGGATGCTCACCCGCTCATAGACACAGGGCTCGTGGAATTTGTTCAGGATAAAATGATGAATGGCGGGGCTGTCGGACTTCGAAACGTCCTTGCCGATGACTGCGAGTTTCATAATGTCCTTCCGATCTTCTCCAGCGCGCGCTCGTATTCCGCATACGGCAACTCAAGATAGGAAACTTCTCCCATTCTGAGCGGAACGGCGAGGGTCACGCTGTCCTTTTTTGTATTTTTCTTGTCGAGAAGCGCGAGGTGCGCCGCCGACCGCATATCAAACGCCCGCGGATCGCAGACGAGGACGTCTCGGATGAGGGAGCCGAGCGATGAGAGGTATTCCCCGTCCGCGCCGCGGCACCTCAGGGCGAGACGGCTCTCATAGAGCAGTCCGATGAGGACGCATTCCCCGTGTGAGAGGTCTGCCCCCGACAGCTCCAAGGCGTGCCCCGTCGTGTGTCCGAGGTTGAGACAGCGTCTCAGACCCGTCTCGGCGGGGTCCTTGCGTACGACGTCTGCCTTGATCTGAATGTTCTCGGGGACGATCGATGCGAGGAAGCCAAGGTCGGTGAGACGGCTGCGGTTTTCGAGCAGTTCCCCGAAGAGCCGAGCGTTCAATGCGCCGTGTTTGATGATCTCCCCCAGCCCGCAGCGGATCTCCCGCGGGGGAAGAGTGCCGAAAAAGGCGGGATCGGCATAGACACGCACGGGTTGGCGGAAGGCGCCGATGAGATTCTTCACCCCGCAAAAATCGATCGCGGTCTTCCCCCCGACGGAACTGTCCACCTGTGCGAGCAGGGTCGTCGGGACCTGTATGCAGTCGATGCCGCGCATATAGAGGCTCGCGGCGAGCCCGCCGACGTCCCCGACTACGCCGCCGCCGATGGCGATGAGCACGGAATTGCGGCGAAGTCCCGCCTCTGCCATTGCCCTGAGGAGGGCAAAGAGGGTCTGTTCGTTCTTATTCTCCTCTCCCGCGGGCATCGTGAATACGGGTAGCCCTTCAAGACAGGCGCCAATCTGCTTCCCGTAGAGCGCAAAGACGTTGGAATCGGTAAAGACGATCCCGCCGCGCTCTTTCAGCCAAGGAAGGTCGGATGCGAGCTGTTTGGAGAGGACATTTTTTCGGCAGATGATGACGGATTCCTTCGCCGTCTCCCTGCATTTGATACGGATCGTCTTCATGACAATGCCCCGTAGCGCTGTCTGAGCGCCTCCATATGGTCCCCGCCGAGCCGTTCGAGCACGACGGCGCTGAGCTCTGTTGCAAGGACGCTCTCGAGCACTGTCTCACAGGCGAGGATCGCGCAGACGTCGCTGCGCTCGGGCGCGGCGACCGCGGGGGCGCCCGTCGCCATATCTACCGTACGGAGTCCCTTCATGAGGGTGGGAATGGGTTTCATCGCGGCGCGGAGAACAATCTCCTCCCCGTTCGACATCCCGCCTTCGATCCCGCCTGCGTGATTGGTCTTGCGGACCGGCATATGCTCTGCGGGGAAGAGTTCATCATGGACGAGACTGCCGCGGCGCTCTGCCGCCTCAAAGCCGAGCCCGACCTCGGCGCCTTTGATCGCCTGAACGCTCATGAGTGCACCGCAGAGGCGTGCGTCGAGCTTCTCACGGTATGTCATGCAGCTGCCGAACCCGCTTTTCAGCCCCTTGACGCGGAGCTCCACGGTGCCGCCGAGGGTGTCCCCCTCCGCCTTGCAGGTATCGATCTCACGGCAGGCGGCCTGCTCCTTTTCGGGGTCGAGCATCCCGAGGACGGGAGAGGGTACGATCTCCTCAAAGGAATATATTTTATCGTCTGAGACGCTCCCGACGCCTCTCACATACCCTCTGACGATGACGCCGAGGGCGAGAAGGAGCTGGCGGGCGATCTCCCCCGCCGCGACGCGGGCGGCCGTCTCCCTTGCAGAGGCGCGCTCGAGGACGTTCCTCGCGTCCTCTTGGGCAAATTTATGCATCCCCGTCAGGTCTGCGTGCCCCGGGCGGACTTTGGTGAGTTTCCGCGCGGAGGTGTCGCACCCCTCGGGCGCCATATATGCCTTCCAGTTTTCATAGTCACGGTTCCAGACGGCGAGGGCGATGGGAGAGCCGAGCGTGACGAGATCGCGGACGCCCGATAAGATCTCCACTCTGTCCGATTCGATCTTCTGTCTGCCTCCCCTGCCGTACCCCGACCCGCGGCGGGCAAGGGCGGCGTCGATCGCCGCAAGGTCGAGCCTGAGCCCCGCGGGGATCCCTTCGAGAATGGCGAAGACCCCCTTCCCGTGCGATTCTCCTGCCGTTGAAAGACGCATCATTTCTTTTTCTCCTTCTTCTTTGCGGTAAGCGCTTTGATCTCCTCCAAGTGCGATCTCGCCTCTGTATAGCCAATCTCATACATGGCATCCATCGCATGGCGGGAGACGTCCGTCGCCCTGTAATCATGCAGATCGGGGCGGAGCATGACGTCTGTTGCGGCATAGCCGCGGGATTTATGATCCTCTGTATATCTGACGGGTGTGATTGCGCCGATCGCCGATCCGACGATCCGTGAAAATCTCCCCTTCTCCTCCTCCGTACGCATGAAGGCGGAGAGATCGATGCCGACGACGAAATCTGCGCCGAGGTCCCTGCATACATCTGCGGGGATCGCATCCGAGAATGCGCCGTCATAGAGTCTCTGCTCTCCGATCTCCACGCCGCGGAAGAAGGGCGGGATCGCCGCCGATGCCGTGAGCGCTCGGGCGAGCTTCCCCTCGCGGAGCACGACGCGGCCGTTGGTCTCCCCGTCCGTCGCACAGACGGCAAAGGGAAGCGGCAGAGAGGAAAAGTCGCCGTCAAGATAGTTCTCCAAAAATGTCTCCCCGAACGAGAGGTCGGCAAAGGGCTTCAGATTCTTGGAAAATTCTCTGATATTCAGATTTTCGACGATGCCGACCATATCGGCGGTCGAATAGCCCTTGGCGTACAGGGCGCCGACGATGCCGCCGATGGAGGAGCCCGTCACGACGTCAAAGACAATGCCTGCCTCCTCGAACGCCTTCAAGGCCCCGAGGTGCGCCATGCCCTTTGCGCCGCCGCTTCCGAGTGCGAGCCCGAGTTTCGGCTTGGGGCGCCTGCGCGTAAATACATTTTTCAGACGGGAAAACAGACTCATGATCCCTCACAGGCGGAAGACCGCCGCGGCGCTCCCGAACAGGGACGGACGTTCATATCTCCAGTTCCAAACCGTCATAGGCGGCAATCACGCCGTATTCCGCTTCCGCCTTTGCAAGGGCGTCCGCGGTCGGACGGGCGTTGTGTGAAAAATGCGTAATGACTTTTTTCGTACGGCTGTCCACGAGACCGATCTCTTCGAGACGGGAAATCGTCCTCATGTTCTCGTCGAGCCCCATGTGGCGGGCGCCTTCCGCCGTCGGGCTTGTAAAAAATGTGCAATCGAGGGTGACGAGATCTACCCTCCCGCCGATCTCGGAGAGGTATTCCACGGTGCTGTCGGGGAGTCTGCCCGTATCGGTGAGATGCAAAACGCGCTTGCCGTCCTTTTCGATGAGAAAGAGAAGGGGCTCCTCCGACGAGTGTTGGGCAAGGAGCGGATAGACACGGTAGCCGCCGAAAGAGACTTCCTCGAAGGCGCCGATCGTCTCGAGACGGATGTTTTCGAGCACAGAGGGCTTCATTTCACGGGCGGTGCATTCCCCGAAGACGGAGATGACGTCCGCGTTGCCGTAGACGGTCAAAAGGGGCGAAGTCATACGCTCTGCATACTTATAGCCGCGCAGGATGAGGTCGTGTGCATAGAAATGGTCCATGTGGGAGTGCGTCACGAGGAGATATCTGATCGCGGAGAGATCGCACTTTTGGGCATGGAGAAAGAGGTCGGGCGGGAAGTCGATGGAGAGCTCCCCGTCGATGAGCGTCTGCGAGCGGGTCCTCACTTCCCTGCCCCCTCTCTGACGCACGCCGCGGCAATAGTCACAGTTGCAAAACAACGCGGGGATGCCTTCCGCCGCTCCTGTTCCGAGATAGGTGATCTTCATATGTAGCGCCCGAAGCGGGCACAAAGCTCCTTAAAGTTCATAGAGAATGGTCACGGGTCCGTCGTTGACCTGTTCGATCTTCATATCTGCGCCGAAGATGCCGCGGCGGACGGGTACGCCGAGTTCTGCGAGATGCTCACAGGCGGCGATATAGAGCGGCTCCGCCTTTTCGGGGCGTTCGGCCTCGGTGAAAGAGGGACGGTTCCCCTTCCGCGCGTCGCCGTACAGCGTAAACTGGGAGACG
Source organism: uncultured Clostridia bacterium (assembly GCA_947624805.1). Lineage (GTDB taxonomy): Bacteria > Bacillota > Clostridia > Christensenellales > Borkfalkiaceae > Gallimonas. Next base: position 9,057 of record CANQLW010000060.1, read on the forward strand.
AGCAGGACCTCTCCCCCCACATCGAGCACGGAGCGGTTCATCTTGCCCGCGTCATCCTCGAAAATGCGGAGAAGCGCGATCTTCTCCGCACACTTTTTTGCTTCCGTGACGGTGTCTCCGACGCGTACACCGAAAAAAACGACAAGCCCGCGTCCGATTTCGGAGACGGGCTGACCGTTTACGGTGAGCTTCGCGCACAGGACACGCTGCGCGACAAATTTCATAGCGATGTATTTCCTGCCTTTTGGGCCGATGGGGCATCTTGCGTTGCGCTTCCGCGTTATCCTGCGGTGTAGCCGAAGGACCCCGCACGGGAGGCGCTTTTTACCCCCCACCCTACCCGTTGCGGCGGCAGGGACCGCCGCAACCCCTTCGGCGAGGCCACGCCTCATGTCGCGGCGCCGCTCACAG
>CANQLW010000061.1 GCA_947624805.1 uncultured Clostridia bacterium
GGCGGCAGGGACCGCCGCAAAGCCCGTCGGCGAGGCCACGCCTCCTGTCGCGGCGCCGCTCACAGTGCACTGCACTGCTGAGCGAGAACTGCGCCGCTCCACCCAATTTGGTACCCCACGGGAACCACAATGTCGGGGAGAGCGATATCGAGTCGCAACTCAATATCCCAGAGGGTGACATTCCTCGAACGATTTCTTTTTGAGCACGCGCCCGAAGGAGCGCGGACGATAAAACAAATCAAGCGAAACAAATTCCTCCCCCCTCACCCATCCCGATCTTCCAACAGGAACTCCTTTGCGCGGTACGTCAAAAGGCATAGCCGCATCACTTCGGGGATAGTGGGAAACTCCTCGCCGCGCATGATCGAGCGCATCCGTTCTTCGGAGCACTCTGCGAGCAGGGCGGCTTCGGCGGAAGTGACCGCGGCGCGTTCCATCAGCAGCGTCAGCCGCTTCCCGAAATTCCTTTTCCACGCGTCTTCATAGCAATGCCGCGATTGGCGCATCAACTCATCGATCCGATCTTGTTCTGACATCTTTTTCACTCCTTTTCGGCGCAAAAATAAAAAGTGTGCCCCGAAAGAGACACACTGCAAATGTATCTCTTTGCTGTCACACAAACCATTCCCTTCCTTTTTGAGCACACGGAATGAAAAGATACACGTTGCCGATAGACAGCGTGCTCAAATTCAGAAAGTTCATTCGGTTTGCGTGACAGGAAAATTATACCACAACTTTCTTTTCCTGACAACACTTTTTCCAAAAAAATCGAAATCCCCTCTCTTCCGCGTCATCCCGCCCCGCGCGCGTTCTACGGTCATCCTGAGGCGAAGCCCGCCCCGTGCGCGTTCTATTACACGAAGCGCGGGCGGGGCGGTCACCGCTCGCGCGAGATAATGCGCTACTTCGTCGCTTTGCTCCTCGTGCCGCCCTTCGACGACAAAAGAACGTGCGGGCGGGGCGCTCATGTCGCAACGCGCGAAAGGTCCACTGGACCTTTCGCAGAACGCGTTGCTCCGCCTCAAGGGGTGGGCAAGGGCGGCGCGCGGGACGCGCGAGTCAGGACGCCGCAAAAAAAACAGGGGGAGCCAAGGGCTCCCCCGATAGGTGGATAAAATCAATAATTGTCCTTTTTGACTTCGAAATATGCCTGCGGGTGCTTGCAGACGGGGCAGATCTCGGGCGCCTGCGTGCCGACGACGATATGGCCGCAGTTTCTGCACTCCCAGACGGTGACGCCGCTCTTTTCAAAGACCTGCTTCGTCTCCACGTTTTTGAGGAGGGCGCGGTATCTCTCCTCATGCGCCTTCTCGATCGCAGCGACGCCGCGGAACTGTGCGGCGAGCTCATGGAAGCCCTCTTCCTCCGCCTCACGCGCCATACGGTCGTACATATCCGTCCACTCGGCGTTTTCACCCTCGGCGGCGTGCTGAAGGTTATCCTCGACGCTCCCGATCTCGCAAAGCGCCTTGAACCAGAGCTTCGCGTGCTCCTTTTCATTCTCCGCCGTCGCGAGGAAGAGCGCAGCGATCTGCTCATACCCCGCCTTCTTCGCAACGGAAGCGAAGTATGTGTACTTATTTCTCGCCATCGATTCGCCCGCAAAGGCTTCCCAAAGGTTTTGCTCCGTCTTTGTCCCGGAATAAGGGTTCTTTGCCATACTTGATTTCTCCTTTTCAGTGATCTGTATGCATATTTTATCATAGGAAGAACGCTCTGTCAACGGTTGACAAGAAAAATCATTCTCTGTATAATTGGAAATAGTTAATGGTATCGGACAGATCCGACCGTAAAAATTTCCCTTTTGCGGGACAAAAGGACGGGACCGATCGTTGTGATCGTGAAGCGTCTGACCCATCAATAAGATAAGGAGGCTGAAAATGCTGGAAATCAGACATCTGACGAAGATCTATGCCGCAAAGGGCGGGGCGGAAGTGAGAGCGCTCGACGACGTCTCCGTCACCTTCCCGGGCACGGGGCTCGTCTTCCTGCTCGGCAAGTCGGGCAGCGGCAAAAGCACGCTCTTGAACCTTGCAGGCGGGCTCGATGCCCCCACCTCGGGCGAGGTCGTCGTCATGGGGAAATCTTCGAAGGACTTTTCGGGGTCGGATTTCGACTCCTACCGCAACACCTTCGTGGGATTTATCTTTCAGGAATACAACGTGCTCGACGAATTTACCGTCGAGGACAACATCGCCCTCGCGCTCGAGCTTCAGGGCAAGCCAAAGGACAGGGAGAAGATCCATGCAATCCTCAGAGACGTCGAGCTCGAGAATTTTGCAAAGCGCAAACCCAACACCCTCTCGGGCGGGCAGAAACAGCGGATCGCGATCGCCCGTGCTCTCGTCAAGGACCCGCAGATCATCATGGCGGACGAACCGACGGGTGCGCTCGACTCCGCCACGGGGAAACAGGTCTTTGAGACGCTGAAATCGCTCTCTGCGACACGACTCGTGCTCGTCGTCTCCCATGACAGGGAATTTGCAGAGGTGTACGGTGACCGTATTATCGAGCTCAAGGACGGCAAAATCATCTCCGATGTCACCAAGACGCTCGTGGAGGCAGAGCCCGTAACGGAGACGGTCAAGCGGATCGGCGACGACACATTGTCTGTTCAGGGGGGAGCGCTCGACGAAAAGGCCCTCAGGGAGATCGAAGCATTTCTGCATGAGAGCAGTGGCGAAGTGCTCCTGTCCCGCGGGGAGAGGGACATTTCGAGCTTCCGCCGTGCCAACCGTATTCAGGAGGACGGCTCTCGGGAGCGCTTCGATGATACGGGGACCGTAGAGACGCAGGAGTACGACGGCAAGAAGACGAAATTCATCCGCTCGCGGCTGCCCGCGGGGAAGGCGCTCAAGATCGGCGCCTCGGGGCTCAGGCTCAAACCCTTCCGCCTCGTGCTCACCATTCTTCTCTCCATCGTCTCCTTTGTGATGTTCGGGCTCTTCTCCACGATGATGTTCTACAACGGGCAGTCCGTCATGGAGGAGTCCCTTCTCGCGAGCGAGGAGAGCTATCTCGTCGTCAAAAAGAATTATACCGTCCACATGGACAACCCGAACGGGGTGGACTACAGCTATACGAGAAGTGCAAACTTCACCCCCGAAAACGTCGGCAAGTTCGGCGAGGGGGCATTCGGCGGCTGGTCGGTAAACGGCACTGTCGCCAACCTCTCGCTCAACAACAGTCTCTATTACTCGGGCTCCATTTCCCGTCTCGCGGTGCTCCCCGCGGACAGTCCCATCCGCACGGCGCTCGGCGACAAGTACCCCAAGGCGGAGAACGAGATCGTCGTGAGCTCCTACTTTTTGGAGAGCGCCGAAAACGGGAAATTCTCTGTGCCGACAGAGGATAACAGCTTCGGCGATGTCGTTGAGATCAAGTCCGAGGAGGACCTCATCGGGAAGGAAATCGTCCTCTTCGGCGAAAAGCTCAAGGTGACGGGCGTGTTCGACAGCGGCACGATCCCCCATAACTACGATAGTCTCAAACAGCCCGATGCAAACACCATCAGTGCATGGATGTTTGAGAATTACATGAGCGGCACGATCCACAGGACGGCCTTTGTCTCGGATTCCTTTGCGGAAACGCATCAGGATCTTTTGAGCCGCGGCGACACGATGTATATCGATTACTTTGAATATTGCAATTCGTACTTCGAAGTGCATCGGGGCAGCGACGTTTTGTCGGGCTACAATACCGTAAAAGTTTATAACCCCGACGACGAGTTGCAGCTCCCCGTCATCACCGCCGCCCCCGTCGAAACGCTCAACGACGACGAGCTCATCGTCCCCCCCTATCTCTGGTTCCAGCTTGCGAATACCCCTCTCTATGCCGAATTGGACAACCTGAACAGCAATTATCCGACGGGCGAAAATATGACGGAAGAGGAGTATCGGCAGGCAACGGAAGAATGGCAAAAGCAGTATGACGAAGTGCTTCAAAAAATCAGCAGGCTCGAGAAAGCACAGAACGTGCTTATCTACAATTATATCACCGATGAGACGGAGATGAAAGACCGTGTCCCGACCGAGGCGGAGATCCAAGAAGAGAAGGAGTTTATCGCAGAGTTTATGCAGGAGAACCCCGTCACCGTGGAACTCTGGAGAGACGGAGCCTCTGTGATGGGAACATATAAGATCCTCGGATTTTATCTGTTCCCCGAAAACGGCCAATACTCCGCGGACGGATTATATTGCTCGCAGGCCTTCTATCATAGTGCGGGCGTGTATGCCGTCGCCAAGGAATCGACCAATTATAAACCCGAGGCGGACGCCGTCTACGACTCCGTGTTCGTTCCCCATGTCAGGACGCGGGAGGCGATACGCGATCTCCTCGCAAAGATCAACGTCAACGACCCCGAGACGGACATCGTGTACAGTCTCAACAACTCGGTATATTCGAGCGTAGAGCTCACGAACGACCTCGTCGGGACCCTCTCCACCGTCTTCCTGTGGGTGGGCGTCGTGATGGCCGTATTCGCCTCGCTTCTCCTCTTCAACTTCATCTCGATGAGTATCTCCAACAAGAAGAAGGAGATCGGCATCCTGCGTGCGGTCGGTGCGCGGGGGACGGACGTATTCAAGATCTTCTTTGCGGAGAGCGGCATCATCGTGGGGATTTGTACGGCGCTCGCGCTCGTCGGGACGGTGATACTGGCGATCTTCCTCAACGCCACGCTGAAGGCGGATGCGGGGCTGCAGGTCTCGCTGTTCGTGTTCGGGCCCATCCCCGCCCTTGTGATGATCGCCATTGCACTCGCCGTCGCGCTCATCTCCACCTTCCTGCCCGTCTATTTTGCGGCACGGAAAAAGCCCGTCGAGAGCATTCGGGCGCTGTAATGCGGTGGGGCGGTCATGCTGAGCGTTTTTCGGTCATCCTGAGCGTTTTTCGGTCATCCTGAGGCGTAGCCGAAGGATCCCATCGTCTCCCGCGTCATCCTGAGCCCAGCGTACACAAAACGCGTCATTCAGAGCGCAGCGATGAATCCCGAAGTACGCAGTCTATCGACCCATGGGATCCTTCACATTCGTTCAGCATGACCGCAGGCCCGCTCCCAAGACCCGCATTGCATTGCGGAAGGCGATTTTTTCGACGACGCGAGCGGGAAAAATTTCATGAAGATCGTCCATGAGGCGCGGCATATCTGCCGCGCTTTTCATATACGCATTCTGCGGGATGCCGTCAAAATCGCTCCCGAAACACAAAACGTCCTCCCCGCCCGTCTGCACGATATGCCCCGCGTGGGCGAGAAGGGCGGCGCGCTGGCCCTCGGAAGTCTTCTCGGCGCCGAGAAAGAGGTCGTAAAAATTCAGCCCCATGACCCCGCCGCAGTCCGAGAGCGTTCTGATCTCCCCGTCGCTCAGGTTCCTCGGATGCGGACAGACGGCGCGGGCGTTCGAGTGGCTCGCGGCAAAGGGAATGCCCCTCCGTTGGCTCCATGCGGCGACTTCGAAGAAGAGCTTGTCGGAGCCGTGCGACACGTCGGCGATCATCCCGAGCTCTCCCATGCGCCCGAGGACGTCATACCCAAAAGGCGTGAGCCCCTCCGAAGAGCCGTGGGGAGAGCCGATCTCGTTCCTGTGATTCCATACGAGCGTCAGGAGCCCGACGCCGCGTTCAAAAAGGATGCCGAGGTTTTCGATCTTCCCCTCGAGCGCTTCCCCGCCCTCGACGGTCAGCATCGCATTTACGGCACCCATGTCCAAGGACCCCCCTCTGCAAAATCTGTGAAGGCCCCCTTCCGTGCACAGGGCGTCGAACTTGTCGCAAAGGGAGAGCGCCCGCGCCATACCCCCCTTCGGCACGAACGCCGCGAAGCATTGGAGCAGGCAATCTCCCGCCTTCAGGGACGCGGGAGTAACCGAACGGACGCCCTCGTTTGTGAGAGCGTCCGTGTGCAGATCGATATATTTCATCCTTTGTAGAACAGCCGAACGATGCAGCCGATGAGCCTCGGCAGCTTGATACAGACGATCATACAACCTCCTCGTTGATGATGACGAGCACATAGCCCTTGTTCACCCAAAAGGAAAAGCCCTCTTCGTCGGTCGTGAGATTGGAGATGCCGCGCGTGGAGCCGTAGCGGAGCCGAACGTCATCGGCGGCATATTTGAGCCCCTGCATCTTCATGATATGCACGTCGCCGCCAAAAGGCAACAGGGAAACCGTCTGCCCTTTTTTGCAGGCAAACCTCCTCTCCCCCTCGCCGCAGAGGGACATCACCGCGCCGTTGGTTCTGAGTACGGCCTCTTCAAACCCCGCCCTCTTTGCCTTATAGAGAAGGTGCAGATTGCCGAGGAAATGATCTTCCCGTTTTCCGCCGCCCCCATAGATGACGATGCCCGCCGCGTTCAATTCGATCGCCCTGTCCACGGCGAGCTCGCCATCCGTCTCGTTCTTCTCGGAGGGGAATTTTTTTAAGGGCGCGGGGACGGGGATCTCAGACAAGGAGTCGAAATCGCCCAGATTTTCGTCGATCCGTACCCTTCCCTTTGCCCATGTATAGGCGCCGTCGCAGCAGATGACGTAGGCGTCTTCGGCGGAAATTTCCCCGTTGTAGGGCTCGCCGTTGAGGAGGATGACCGCCTTCATCCGCGGAGCCTTCCGATCGTTTCCGCCATATCTTTTGCACGGAAGACGGTACTGCCCGCGACGATGACGTTCGCCCCCGCCGCAATGACGTCCCGAACGTTCTCCTCGGTGATGCCGCCGTCCACCTCGATATCGAGCTCCGCTCTGCCGCTTTTGATGCAGAATTCACGCAGAAGCTCGATTTTTTTGAGGGTCTCGCCGATGAATTTCTGCCCGCCCCAGCCGGGGTGGACGCTCATGAGAAGGAGCATATCCGCCCCCTCCTCCACGGCGGGAAAGAGGGCTTCGACGGGCGTCTCGGGGTTGATGACGGCGGATTTTTTGATACCGTATGAGGCAATCTGTTTGAACAGGGCGGGGATGTTACAGGCCTCGGCGTGCACGGTGATGATGTCTGCGCCGCTCAGGGCAAAGTCCTCGATGTGGGTCTCGGGGTGCAGGACCATGAGATGGCAGTCGAGGGGGAGGGAGGTATGCGGACGGATGGCCTTTACCGTCTGTGCGCCGAAGGTGATGGGAGGCACGAAATTGCCGTCCATGACGTCGCAATGGATGTAATCCGCCCCGCTCCTCTCGAGCAGTCCGACGGTCTCTCCGAGTTTTGAGAAATCGCTCGCCAAGATGCTCGGCGCAATTTTGATCTTCATGACCTTTCCTCCTGATGGATTTTATTTCCCGCCCTCGCGAAGGCGCGGACGAAAAAACAAATTCAACGACTTAACTACGAAGAAATTTTGCTCTCAGCTGTCCGCAGGCACCGCCAATGTCGCTCCCCATGCTGCGGCGGAGGGTCGCCGAAATGCCGTGCTTTTCGAGAATACCCAAAAAACGGTAGGCGCTCTTCTCGGATGTCCCCTTGAGATCCCGCTCCTTCACCTCATTCAGGCGGATGAGATTGACATGGCAGGGTCTTCCCTTCAGAAGCTCTGCGAGGGCGAGCGCGTGCGCTTCGTCTGCATTCTCCCCCTCGATGAGGCTGTATTCAAAAATATACCGTCTGCCCGTCTTCTCAAAATAGAAGGCACAGGCGTCGAGGATCTCAGAGATCCTGTATTTCTTTGCGATCGGCATCGTGCGCCGCCGCTCCTCATCCGTCGTCGCGTGCAGGGAGACGGTCAGATTGAGGGGGATATTCTCAAGAGCGAACCGTCTCATCTCGGGGACGAGCCCGCAGGTCGAGAGCGAGATATTTCTCGCGCTGATACGGATCCCCCCTTCCGCCGTGACAAGGCGTAAAAACTTGATGACATTGTCATAATTGTCGAAGGGTTCGCCGCTCCCCATGAGTACGATATTGGTGACTTTCCGCTCCTTGAGCGTCCCCCCTTCGGCACGGTTGACCGCGAGGATCTGCCCCAAGATCTCCCCCGCCGTGAGGTCGCGGACACGGCCGCCGAGCGTGGAAGCACAGAACTTGCAGCCCATTCTGCAACCCACCTGCGTGGAGACGCACTGCGTGTTGCCGTAGCTGTATTGCATGAACACCCCCTCGACGATGTTCCCGTCTGCAAGGAGGAAGAGAAATTTCTTGGTGCCGTCCGCGGAGACAAAGGTCTCGAGGATCCTGACGGGTTCTTCCTCGTATTCCTCCGAAAGACGTTTGCGGAGCGCCGCGGAGACGGGGATCTCGCCGAGGCGTTTGCCCTGCATGAGCCCCTCGAAGAGCTGTTTTGCACGGAACGGTTTCTCCCCCGCCGCCGCAACGAGCGCCGAGAGCTCCTCAAAATTCAGATCCTGCAAGACCTTTTTCATGCTTTTCTCCTGAGTTTTACGAGATAAAACCCCGCGCCGAACGCCGTATCGGGCAAAAATTGCAGACCGTACTTTGTCCGCTCAAAGGGAAGCGGGGAGGAGATCTCCTCTGCCGAAAATTCCTCCGTTTCCCCGAGAAAACGCCCGACGACGCCGTCATTCTCACGCTCTAAGAGCGAGCAGGTCGAATAGTACAGCGCGCCGCCCCTTTTGAGATACCGTGCACAGGTTTGCAGAATGGCAAGCTGGACGGGCGGAAGGGCGCCGATGTCCTCCTCCCTCTTACCGAGGGGAAGATCGGGGTTTTCGGCGACGGTGCCGAGCCCCGAGCAGGGGACATCGCAGAGTACGCCGTCGAATTTTTCAAAGTAAGCGGGGTCGAAGACGGAACTGTCCTTCTGCACGGCAGTGACGTTCTCCGCCCCCATCCGCCCGATATAGCTTTGGATGAGGGAGACGCGGTGCCGATGCAGTTCGCACGCCGTGACGCTCTTGCATTTCTTTGCGAGGAGCACGCTCTTACCGCCCGGGGCAGCACAGGCGTCGAGGAGTTCCCCGCACGGCTCCACGGCGTCGCAGATGGCGATGCTCCCCACCGACTGGAAGGTGTAATCGCCGCGGTCGTACCCTTCATCCCGTGCAAAACTTTTGAAGATCTTCACGGACGGGAAGGGGGTATCGAGGTGCTCGCGGCCGAGATATTCCTCCATATTCCGCTCAAAACGGACGGTGACGCCGCTACTCTTGGCGAGCAGTATCCCCTCCGCACGCGTCCCGTAGCGGGAGAGCAGTTCCCTGACCGCAAAGAGCGGAAAATTGCTCCGCACGGAAAGTCCCGCCTCACCCGCGGGAAGGACGACTTTGCTCTCGTCGAACCCCCGCAAGAAAGCGTTGACGAACCCCGCCATGCCC